>NZ_JBHVHQ010000827.1:0-3844 GCF_042800135.1 Streptomyces sp. NPDC057654
CTGTGCAGCTTCCCCCAGTGCGGCCGCCCGCCGTGCGCCGTCATGATCTGCTCGGCCGCCGAGAAGTAGGCGTGGTGCGGAGTGCCCCGGTACTGGTGCACCGCGATGTAGGCGGTGTCGCGGCCGGACGCCGTGGAGAGCGGGATGTCGTCGGCGGGCGCGGTCCGCACCTCCACCGGGAAGCTGATCCGCAGGTTCGACCGCTCGACCATCGCCTTCAGTTCGCGCAGCGCCGCCACGGCCGCCTCGCGCGGCAGGGCGTACTCCATCTCCAGGAAGCGGACCCGGCGGGGGCTGGTGAAGACCTTGTGCGGGATGTCGGTGTACGTACGGGCCGACAGCGCGCGGCTGGAGACCTTGGCGACGGGGGGTATGGTCGCCGGCACCGCGCGGCCCAGCGCGCAGACGGCCTGGAAGAGGCCGTTGGAGAGGAACTCGTCCTCGATCCAGGCGCTCAGCGGTGAGGGCGGCGCGGCCGGGCCCGGACTGCGGTTGTTGCGCTTGGTGTTGCAGTTGGCGGTGTGCGGGAACCAGTAGAACTCGAAGTGCTCGTTCTCGGCCACGAACTGCTCGAACTCGGCCGTGACCCGGTCGAAGGGCATCGGCTCCTCGCGGGCCGTGAGCCAGAACTCCGGTTCCACGGCGAAGGTGACGGACGTGATCACCCCGAGCGCGCCGAGGCCGATCCGGGCCGCCGCGAACACCTCCGGGTTCTCCTTCTCGGAGCACGTCAGCACCGAGCCGTCCGCCGTGACCAGCTCAAGACCCGTGATCTGGGCGGCGATCGAGGCGGAGTCGCGGCCGGTGCCATGGGTGCCGGTGCCGGCCGCCCCGGAGACCGTCTGCTCCGTGATGTCGCCCATGTTGGCCAGCGACAGCCCGTGCGCGCTGAGCGTCTCGTTGAGGCGCTTGAGCGGGGTGCCCGCCGCGACCGTCACGGTCCCGGCCGTACGGTCGATCCTGTGGACCCCGGTGAGGCGTTCGGGCCGGATGAGGAGGCCGTCGGTGGCCGCCGCGGCGGTGAAGGAGTGGCCCGTGCCCGCGGCCTTCACCCGCAGCCCGTCCTCAGCCGCCCTGCGGACCGCCGCCGCCAGCTCCTCCGCGCTGGAGGGCGTCGCGGTCCTCGCGGGCCGGACCGCCACGTTCCCCGCCCAGTTGCGCCACGTGCTGCTCGTCTCGGTCATGTGCGCCAGACCCCTCCCGATGAGGCGCCGGCCGCAGCCGGCGGTACCCGAGGAACGCGACCGCGGCCGCGAGCGCACCCGCCACGCCGGACACCGCGTACCCCGCCCCGGGCCCGGACGCGTCCACCACCCAGCCGGCGGCCGACGAGCCGAGCGCGAATCCGACCGCGAGCCCGGTGCTCGTCCACGTCATGCCCTCGGTCAGCTTCGCGCGCGATACATGCTGCTCGACGAGGGCCATGGTGGTGACCATCGTCGGCGCGATGGACAGGCCCGCGACAAAGAGCGCCACGGCCAGGAACGGCAGGTTCCCGACCAGTTGGAGGGGGATCATACTCACGGCCATCGCACAGACGCCCAGCAGCCACCGGCGCTGCGGCGCGCTCTTGAAATGCAGCAGCCCGTAGACCGCACCGGCCAGACAGGACCCCAGCGCGCACACCGCGAGCACCAGACTGGCGGCGGACTTGTGGCCCTCCTCCGCGGCGAACGCCACCGTCACCACGTCGAGCGAGCCGAAGATCACCCCCGTCGCCACGAACGTCGCCACCAGCACCTGGAGCCCCCGCGAGCGCAGCGCGGAGCCCCCGGAGTGCTCCCCGTGCGGGCGCGGTACGGGCTCCGTGGCGCGCTGCGCGGTCAGCGCGAAGACGCCGCAGACCAGGAAGCAGCCCGCCAGCAGCGGCCCCGCCTCCGGGAACCAGGACGTGGACAGGCCGATGGAGATGATCGGCCCGAAGATGAAGCACACCTCGTCGATCACGGACTCGGCGCTGTAGGCGGTGTGCAGCAGGCGCGGCGAGTCCCCGTATATCGCCGCCCAGCGGGCCCGGACCATCGCGCCGATGTTCGGCACGCAGCCGACGCCCACGGAGAAGACGAACAGCGTCCAGTCCGGCCACCGCTGCTGGGCGCTCACCAGCAGCCCCGCGAGGGCCACCGCCGTGATCAGCGTCGCCGGGCGCAGCACCCGGCGCTGCCCGTACCGGTCCACGAGCCGGGATATCTGGGGCCCCGCCACGGCGTCGGCCACCGCGACCGTCGCGGAGAGCGCGCCGGCCAGCCCGTACCGGCCGGTCAGCTGGGAGACCATCGTGACGATGCCGATGCTCATCATCGACAGCGTCATCCGGCCGAAGAAGCCGGCTGTCGAGAAGCCCTTCGCGCCGGGGGCGACGAAGATCGCGCGGTAGGGACTGGGCAAGGGGTGGACTCCACCGGTAAGGGATGTTCGTGGCCGATACAGGTTACGGGTGGCCGTCATCCGCCGCACCGGTATTTTCCGGCCTGACGGCAGGGGTGCGAGGGGCGGACTGTCAGTGGGGGGTGGCAGGATCGGACGTATGTCGGATCAGCCAGCCCCCGCCCCCTATGACGCCCTCCTCCTGCTCTCCTTCGGCGGACCGGAAGGCCCGGACGACGTCGTGCCGTTCCTGGAGAACGTCACACGCGGCCGGGGCATCCCCCGCGAGCGGCTCAAAGAGGTCGGACAGCACTACTCCCTCTTCGGCGGCGTCAGCCCGATCAACGCGCAGAACCGCGAGCTGCTCCAGGCGCTCCGCAAGGACTTCGCGGAGCACGGCCTGGACCTCCCGGTCTACTGGGGCAACCGCAACTGGGCGCCGTATCTGACCGACACGCTCCGCGAGCTCGCGGCCGACGGACACCGCCGCGTCCTCACCCTGGCCACCAGCGCGTACGCCTCGTACTCGGGCTGCCGCCAGTACCGCGAGAACCTCGCCGAGGCGCTCGCCGCGCTGGAGGCCGAGGGCATCGAACCGCCGCGCGTGGACAAGCTGCGGCACTACTTCAACCACCCCGGCTTCGTACGGCCCATGGTCGACGCGACCCTCGCCGCCCTCGCCGAGCTCCCCGAGGGGCTGCGCGCCGGGGCGCACCTGGCCTTCACCACGCACTCCATCCCGACCTCCGCCGCCGACACCTCCGGCCCTGTGCCCGCCCACGGCGACGGCGGCGCGTACGTCGCCGAGCACCTCGACGTCGCCCGCGTCATCGCCGACGCGGTCCGCGAGGAGACCGGCGCCGACCACCCCTGGCAGCTCGTCTACCAGTCCCGCAGCGGCGCCCCGCATATCCCCTGGCTGGAGCCCGACATCTGCGACCACCTGGAGGCCCTGCACGCCGAGGGCGTGCCGGCCGCCGTGATGGTCCCCATCGGCTTCGTCTCGGACCACATGGAGGTCAAATACGACCTCGACACCGAGGCCGCCGCGAAGGCCCGGGAGCTGGGCCTGCCCGTCACCCGCGCCGCCACGGTCGGCGCGGACCCGCGCTTCGCCGCTGCCGTGCGGGACCTGGTCCTGGAGCGGGCGGCGACCGAGCGCGGCGCCGCACCCGAGCGCTGCGCGCTGGGCGCGCTCGGCCCCAGCCATGACGTCTGCCCGGTGGGCTGCTGCCCCGCGCGCACCCCGCGCCCCGCCGCCGCGGGAGCCGCCGAGTGACCGGCGCGCCCCTTTGGCGTACGCCGTGTACGCCGCAGCCCCACACGATCTAGGAGTGCCGTGACCGACCGCCCCCTCAAGGACGAGCTCCTCGCCGTCGCGCTCGAAGCGGCCCGCCGCGCCGGCGAGCTGCTGCGCGACGGCCGCCCCGCCGACCTCGGCGTGGCCGCCACGAAGACCAGCCCCATCGACGTCGTC
>NZ_JBHVHQ010000828.1:0-3836 GCF_042800135.1 Streptomyces sp. NPDC057654
GGGACGAGTCGGACGAGCGCGAGGGGAGAGCGCAGGAAATGAGTTCTGCCGCACCCGCTCATAACGCTTCGGTGCACAACTATGGACGCGGTGCCACCGATCAGCAGCCGCCAAGGCACCATGGACCGATGCGCGACGACGAGAACACGGCGATCGGCGCCCTCGTCACACGCGCCGCCGAGGGGGACCGGCGGGCCACGCACGACCTGCTCGCCCTGGTGCACCCCCTCGCCCTGCGCTACTGCCGCACCCGGCTCTCCCGTCTGCCCGGCGACGCCCGCCACTTCGTGGACGACCTGGCCCAGGAGGTCTGCCTGGCCGTGCTGTGCGCGCTGCCGCGCTACCGCGACACCGGCCGGCCCTTCGAGGCGTTCGTCGTCGCGATCGCCGCGCACAAGGTCGCCGACCTCCAGCGGGCCGCCATGCGCCGTCCCGGCAGCACGGCCGTGCCCTCCGACGAGATGCCCGAGCAGCCGGACGACTCGCTCGGCCCGGAGGAGCGGGCGCTGCTCAGCAGCGACGCCGAGTGGGCCAAGAAACTTCTCGCCAACCTGCCGGAGCACCAGCGCGAGCTGGTGCTGCTGCGGGTGGCCATCGGGATGACGGCCGAGGAGACCGGCCAGATGCTGGGGATGTCGCCGGGCGCGGTGCGGGTCGCACAGCACCGCGCGATGAGCAGACTCCGCGCGCTGGCCGAGCAGTAGGCGGTGGCGGGCGCCCGGTTCCGTACGCGGGTACGGGGCCGGGCGCCCGTACGCGCGAGGGGGGCGGCTGCCCGTACGTGCGAGGGGGCGGGCGGCCGGTCATGGGGCGGGTGCCGGCCGACGGGCGCGGTGGCTGTCCGTATGCCGGGCGCACGCCGTAGGAACGGCCGGGCGCACGCCGTAGGAACGCACGAGTGACGCGTCCCTCATTCGTCGTGGAATGAGACGCCTGTGGCTCCCGTTAGCATGGACGTCCGCGCCGAGGCAAGACCATTGGGAAGGTGTCATGACTGACAACGTCGACGGAATGCCTGCGAAATTCGCGATGCTCGGGCTGACATACGACGACGTGCTGCTGCTGCCGGGCGCCTCCGAGGTGCTTCCGAACGCGGTTGACACCTCGTCCCGGGTCTCGCGCAACGTGCGGGTGAACATCCCGCTGCTGTCCGCCGCGATGGACAAGGTCACCGAGGCGCGGATGGCCATCGCCATGGCCCGCCAGGGCGGCGCCGGCGTCCTGCACCGCAACCTCTCCATCGAGGACCAGGTCAACCAGGTCGACCTCGTCAAGCGCTCCGAGTCGGGCATGGTCACCGACCCGATCACGGTGCACCCCGACGCGACGCTGGCCGACGCCGACGCGCTGTGCGCGAAGTTCCGCATCAGCGGTGTGCCGGTCACGGACCCCGCGGGCAAGCTGCTGGGCATCGTCACCAACCGCGACATGGCCTTCGAGCTGGACCGCGGCCGCCAGGTGCGCGAGGTCATGACGCCGATGCCGCTGGTCACCGGCAAGGTCGGGATCTCCGGCGAGGACGCCATCGAGCTGCTCCGCCGCCACAAGATCGAGAAGCTGCCGCTGGTCGACGAGGCGGGCATCCTCAAGGGCCTGATCACGGTCAAGGACTTCGTCAAGGCCGAGAAGTACCCGCAGGCCGCCAAGGACGCCGACGGCCGGCTCGTCGTCGGCGCCGCGGTGGGCGTCGGCGACGAGGCGTTCGACCGGGCGCAGGCGCTCGTCGAGGCCGGCGCCGACTTCCTGGTCGTCGACAGCGCGCACGGCCACAGCCGGGGCATCCTCGACATGATCGCCAAGGTCAAGTCCCAGATGGCCGTCGACGTCATCGGCGGCAACATCGCCACCCGCGACGCCGCGCAGGCGCTCATCGACGCGGGCGCGGACGGCGTGAAGGTCGGCGTGGGCCCCGGCTCGATCTGCACCACCCGGGTCGTCGCGGGCATCGGCGTGCCGCAGGTCACGGCGATCTACGAGGCCGCGCAGGCGTGCCACGCGGCGGGCGTGCCGCTGATCGGCGACGGCGGCCTCCAGTTCTCCGGCGACATCGCCAAGGCCATCGCGGCCGGCGCGGACACCGTGATGCTCGGCTCGCTGCTGGCGGGCTGCGAGGAGTCGCCGGGCGAGATGGTCTTCATCAACGGCAAGCAGTTCAAGTCCTACCGGGGCATGGGCTCGCTGGGCGCGATGCAGACGCGCGGCCAGGCCCGTTCCTTCTCCAAGGACCGCTACTTCCAGGACAACGTGCTCTCCGAGGACAAGCTGGTGCCCGAGGGCATCGAGGGCCAGGTGCCCTACCGCGGTCCGCTCGCCTCGGTGGCGCACCAGCTCATCGGCGGCCTGCGCGCCTCCATGGGCTACGTCGGCTCCGTGGACGTCCCGGAGCTGAAGGACAAGGGCCGTTTCGTGCGCATCACGTCGGCGGGGCTCAAGGAGAGCCACCCGCACGACATCCAGCTGACCACCGAGGCGCCGAACTACTCCCGTCGCTGATGCACGCGTGACGCACGCTGATACATGCTGACGCACGGCTGATATACGGCTGATACACGGCGAAAGCCCTGGTCAGAGCCCGCGGCCCGGACTACCGGCCGCGGGTTCCGGCATGTCGGGGATACTGGAATCGGCAGATGGAGCGCCGAGGAATTTGAGAGGCCACACACGTGACTGAGATCGAGATCGGGCGCGGCAAGCGCGGCCGCCGGGCGTACGCATTCGACGACATCGCCGTCGTCCCCAGTCGGCGCACCCGCGACCCGAAGGAGGTCTCGATCGCCTGGCAGATCGATGCCTACCGGTTCGAGCTGCCCTTCCTCGCGGCCCCGATGGACTCGGTGGTCTCGCCGCAGACCGCCATCCGCATCGGCGAGCTGGGCGGGCTGGGCGTCCTGAACCTGGAGGGTCTGTGGACCCGCTACGAGGACCCGGAGCCGCTGCTCGCCGAGATCGCGGAGCTGGACGAGAGCGCCGCCACCAAGCGGCTCCAGGAGATCTACGCCGCTCCGATCAAGGAGGAGCTGATCGGGCAGCGCATCAAGGAGGTGCGCGACTCCGGCGTCGTGACCGCCGCCGCGCTCTCCCCGCAGCGCACCGCGCAGTTCTCCAAGGCCGTGGTCGACGCGGGCGTGGACATCTTCGTGATCCGCGGCACCACGGTCTCCGCCGAGCACGTCTCGGGCGCGGCCGAGCCGCTCAACCTCAAGCAGTTCATCTACGAGCTGGACGTGCCCGTCATCGTCGGCGGCTGCGCGACCTACACCGCGGCCCTGCACCTGATGCGTACGGGCGCGGCGGGCGTCCTCGTCGGCTTCGGCGGCGGCGCCGCGCACACCACCCGTAACGTGCTGGGCATCCAGGTGCCGATGGCGACCGCGGTCGCCGACGTCGCCGCCGCCCGGCGCGACTACATGGACGAGTCCGGTGGCCGGTACGTGCACGTGATCGCGGACGGCGGCGTGGGCTGGTCCGGCGACCTGCCCAAGGCCATCGCCTGCGGCGCCGACGCCGTGATGATGGGCTCCCCGCTGGCCCGTGCCACGGACGCGCCGGGCCGCGGCCACCACTGGGGCATGGAGGCCGTCCACGAGGACGTGCCGCGCGGCAAGCGGATGGACCTGGGCGCGGTCGGCACCACCGAGGAGGTGCTGCTCGGCCCGTCGCACACCCCGGACGGCTCGATGAACTTCTTCGGCGCGCTGCGCCGGGCGATGGCCACGACGGGCTACTCGGAGCTCAAGGAGTTCCAGCGCGTCGAGGTGACGGTGGCCCCGTCCCAGCACGACAACCGCTGACGCGGCAGCAGCCGCTGAGGGCCCGGATCACCCGCTGTTCGCGGG
>NZ_JBHVHQ010000829.1:0-3833 GCF_042800135.1 Streptomyces sp. NPDC057654
CGCCGAGGCGCGGTCCGCGAGCCGGTGCCCGGCCGGTACGACGAGCTTCAGCTCCTCCTCGTACAGCGGAAGCCACTCCCACTGGCCGCCGGCCGGTCGCGGGCCGGTGAGCGCCAGTTCCGCGGCGCCTTCCAGCAGCAGGTCCCGAACGTTCTCCGCGGATTCCTGATGCAGCGTCAGCCGAGCTTCCGGCCAGTCGCCTTGGTAGCCGGCGAGGAGTTCGGGCACCAGCCAGCCGCCGAGCGAGTGCACGAACGCCAGCCGCACGGCGTCCTCGGCGGGGGCGCGCAGGGCGGCGATACGGTCCTCGGCCGTCTCCAGCTCCTCCAGCGCGCGCCGGGCGTGCCGACGGTAGACGCGGCCGTAGTCGTTGAGCCGCAGCCGGTTGCGGTCCCGGTCGAACAGCGGGGCGCCGAGCCGCCGCTCCAGGCGGCCGATCGCGCGGGAGAGGGTGGGCTGTGAGACGCCGGCCAGCGCGGCGGCCTCGGTGACGTGTTCGGTCTCCGCCACCGCGAGGAACCAGCGCAGCTCGTCCATGCTCATCAGCACATTATGCAAGAGACGCATAAGGTGCTGCTCATCGCGGCATTTCTCTTTTTCGGCCGCCCCGGGGAGGGTGTTTTCCACGGGCGCCCGCATCGACCGTACGACTCACCGCACGTGACGCACGTGACGCACATGACGCACATGACGCACATGATTCATGGAGGCAAGCCGCATGTCTGAGCAGCCCACTGCACCCGCCGTTCCGGGCGACGCCGAGAAGGCCCGTATCGCCGAGCGCTTCCACACCGGTCTCACCACCGGCGACTGGGAGCTGATCCGCTCCCTGCTCACCGAGGACGCCGTCTGGACGCTGCCCGGCGACAACAAGATCTCCGGCACGGCCCGCGGCGCGGACGCGGTGATCGAGCGGGCCCGGCTCATCGCCGGCTACGGCGTGCATTTCGCGTTCGAACGCGTCCTGGTCAGCCGCGACAACCTGGCGCTCTCCCTGCACAACACCGCTTCCCGCGACGGGCGGGTACTGGACGAGTACCTGGCCACGGTCTGCTTTCTGCGCGACGGCCGGATCAGCGCGATCGAGACCTATCTTTCGGATGTGACGGGAATGAACGCCTTCTTCATCTGAAACACGGAATTCGTCCGAACTCCGCGATGTACCGGGACGCGCCGAATGCGCGCCTCCCCCGTTTCGCTCGCCGGTGGGATGCTGGGCGCATCCCTCGGGAAGGAGCTCCTCCGTGCTTCGTGTCGCGGTCGTCGGGTCAGGGCCGAGCGGGGTGTACACCGCTCAGGCGCTCGTCCAACAGGAGTCCGTGCCGGGGGTGACGGTGGACGTCCTGGACCGGCTGCCCTGTCCGTACGGTCTGGTGCGGTACGGCGTCGCCCCCGACCACGAGAAGATCAAGTCCCTTCAGAACAACCTGCGTTCGGTGCTGGAGCATCCACGCATCTCTTTTCTCGGCAATGTGCTGGTGGGGGACGCGGGGGTGCCCGCGCACCGGCTCCTGGACCTCTATCACGCGGTCGTCTACTGCGTGGGCGCCGGGACCGACCGGCGGCTCGGGGTGCCCGGCGAGGACCTGCCGGGCAGCTTCTCCGCCACGGAGTTCGTCTCCTGGTACAGCGCCCATCCGGACGCCCTGCCCGGCGGTTTCGTGCTCGGCGCGCGCTCCGCCGTCGTCATCGGGGTCGGCAATGTGGCGGTGGACGTGGCGCGCGTGCTGGCGCGCGGCTCCGAGGAGCTGCGTCCCACCGACGTGCCGGACGCCGCGCTGCGGGCCCTGGCCGGCAGCCGGGTCGCGGATATCCACCTGGTGGGGCGGCGGGGCCCGGCGCAGGCCAAGTTCACCACCAAGGAGCTGCGTGAACTGGGCGCGCTGCCGGGCGCGGAGGTGTCCGTACGGGGCGAAGAGGCCGCCCTGGACCCGGCGTTCGCCGACCCTTCGGGGCTGCCCGCCGCCAACCGGCGCAACGTGGACGTCGTCCGCGGCTGGTGCGAGGTTCCGCCCAGTGGTCTTCCCCGCCGCATTCGTCTGCGGTTCTTCCTGCGGCCGGTCGCCGTGCTCGGCGAGGACGCAGTGCGCGCCGTGCGCTTCGAGCGGACCGCGCCGGACGGGCACGGCGGCGTGGTCGGTACGGGCGTGTTCGAGGACATCGAGGCGCAGTTGGTCCTGCGGTCGGTGGGGTACCGGGGCGTGCCGCTGGCGGGGCTGCCGTTCGACGCGGAGCGCGGAACGGTGCCGCATGAGCAGGGGCGGGTACTGCGGGGCGGGGCGCCCTCCCCCGGCGAGTACGTCGCCGGGTGGATCAAGCGGGGCCCGACCGGGGTGATCGGCACCAACCGCTCCTGCGCCAAGGAGACGGTCGCCTCGCTCCTGGCGGATGCGGAGGCCCTGGCGGAACGTCGCCCGGCGGCCGATCCGCGGGCCGCGCTGCGGCGGTGCGGTCAGGCCGTGGTGGAGTGGCCGGGCTGGCTCGGCATCGAGGCGGCGGAGGCGGAGCTGGGGCGTGCGCTGGGGCGTACGACGGTGAAGATCGCCGACTGGGAGGGGCTGCTGACGGCCGCGAACGGGCGGGCGTGAGCGTAGACGGGCGTGAACAGGCGGGCGTGAGCGTAGGCGGGGGGAGCGTGGGCGGGCGTGAGCGGGCGTACGCGCCCCGCCCGCCGGCGACTCTCAGCCCTCGTCGGGCAGTTCCTCCCGGCGGCTGCCGCCCAGCCGCTCGTCCTGGTGGCTCGCGGCCGTCAGCACGCTGTCGAGCAGGCCGGGGAAGAGCACGTCCAGGTCGTCGCGGCGCAGCACGCTCATCTTGGCCGTGCCGCGGTAGATCTGGTTGATCACGCCGCTCTCGCGCAGCACGCGGAAGTGGTGCGTACTGGTCGACTTGGACACCGGCAGGTCGAAGACGGAACACGACTGCTCGGTGCCGGTTTCCGCCAGTGTCCGCACCATCCGCAGGCGCATCGGGTCGGAGAGCGCGTGGAGCACGTTCTCCAGCCGGATCTCCTCCGGCGCGGGGTGTTCGAGGGAGCGGCCGCCGGTCCGCGCTTGAGGCTGGGTCTGGGTCTGCACGGCTGCTCCTCCTGGCTGGTCGGCCCGCCCGATCCGCCGGTCGTCCGACTGTCGGGCCGTCGGCCCCATCAATGGTACGAGGCTCACCGTAATACGCGGGTTCGCGGGAATGCCGCCCCCGTTGGCGCAGACGGCACCAGCGGGGGCCCGCGCTCCGGGCTCGTACGCGGTTCCAGGACTCGTACGGTTCCAGGACTCGTACCGTTCCAAGGGCCGTACGGGTTCCGGGGCGCGTACGGCCAAAGTCCGTACGTACGCGCAGGTCCCATACGGCAAGGTCCCGTACGGCAGCCGTAGCCGTCAGTACGCGCGGGCGTACTGCACGGGGCGGCGCGGCTCGTCGCCCAGTTCGGCGGCGGCGCTGTTGATCCAGTAGGGGTCGCGCAGCAGTTCCCGGCCGAGGAGCACGACGTCCGCCTGGCCGCCCGCGAGGATCTCCTCCGCCTGCCGGGCCTCGGTGATCATGCCGACCGCGCCGACGGGCAGGTCCGTCTCCTCGCGCACCTTGGCGGCGTAGGGGACCTGGTAGCCCGGTCCGACGGGGATGACGGCCTTGGAGGCGTTGCCGCCGGTGGACACGTCGAGCAGGTCCACGCCGTGGGCCAGCAGGTCCTTGGCGAAGCGCACGGTCTCGTCGGCGGTCCAGCCCTCGCGCGGGTCCTCGGGGTTCTCCTCCAGCCAGTCGGTGGCGGAGATCCGGAAGAGCACGGGCAGTTCCTCGGGCCATACGGCCCGTACGGCGTCGACGACCTCCAG
>NZ_JBHVHQ010000830.1:0-3829 GCF_042800135.1 Streptomyces sp. NPDC057654
GTTCATGGCGTCGCCGAACCCGAGGTTGAGCCCCTGGCCGCCGAACGGCGAGTGCACGTGCGCGGAGTCGCCGGCCAGCAGCACCCGGCCCGAGCGGTAGGCAGCCGCCTGGCGGGCGTTGTCGCTCCAGCGCGTCGCTTCGCCGCGCAGCCCGGTCAGCGTGACGTCGGTGCCCGAGGCCCGGCGCAGGCTCGCCTGGAGCTCCTCCAAGGTCACGGGCGTCGAGCGGTCGGCGGGCGGCGGGACGAAGTCGACGGCGACCACGCGTCCGGGCTGCGGCCCGTAGCGGTACGCGCCCTGCGGCGACCAGCCCCAGCCGTTCGCGAGCACCGAGGGGTCTTCGATGTCGGTGAGCGCCATGTATCCGGTGAGTTCGGGGTCGGTGCCGGGGAAGCCGATGCCCGCCAGGCGGCGTACGGTGCTGCGCCCGCCGTCGCATCCGACCAGCCAGCCGGTGCGTACCGTGCCCGCGGTGCCCGTTTCCACGCGCACGCCGTCGCCGGTGTCCTCGAACGAGGTGACCTCCACCCCGCGCCACACCGGCACGCCCAGCGCCGCGACGTGCTCGGCCAGCAGCCCCTCCAGTTCGCGCTGCGGCACCATGCGCGCGCCGTCGACCGAGGTGTGCGCGGCGAGGTCGGGGTCGGACCAGTCCACGATGGCGGGGTCGAGGACGATGCCCGCGAAGTGCCCGGTGAAGCGGGCGCCGGGGGTCTGCTGAAGGCTGCCCGCCGGCGGCCCCACCCTGTCCAGCAGGTCCTGCTGCACCTTCTCGGCCGCGGGCAGCAGGCCGCGGCGGTCCAGCGCCTCGGCCGTCGGCACGTTGATGCCCCCGGCCTTCATGGCCTCGGCGGGTTCGGCCAGCCGCTCCAGTACCTGCACCGTCGCGCCGGAGAGCGCCAGTTCCGCGGCGAGCATGAGGCCCACCGGGCCGGCTCCGACCACGGTCACGTCCGTGTCCTGCTGAATGCCGTTCATCATGAACACCGTTCTACGTACGAACACCGTTCGTGTCAAGTTATGATGGGCGGGTGAACCCGAGAGAGCGACGCGCGGCTCGCCACCAGCCGCCGAACCCCGAGGCCGCATCCGCTCCCAAGCCGCGGCGCCGCAAGGTCCCGATCACCGTGGAACAGGTCGTCG
Source organism: Streptomyces sp. NPDC057654 (assembly GCF_042800135.1). Lineage (NCBI taxonomy): Bacteria > Bacillati > Actinomycetota > Actinomycetes > Kitasatosporales > Streptomycetaceae > Streptomyces > Streptomyces sp. NPDC057654. Next base: position 1,144 of record NZ_JBHVHQ010000830.1, read on the forward strand.
ACACCGCGCTGAACCTCACCGCGACCGAGGGGTACGAGGCGCTGACCATGCGCCGACTGGCCGGCGCGCTCGACACCGGGCCCGCCTCGCTCTACGCCCACGTGGTCAACAAGGCCGACCTCGACGAGCTGCTCATCGGGCGGCTGTGCGCCGGGCTCGTACTGCCCGAGCCCGACCCCGCGGCCTGGCGGGAGCAGATCCGCGGCGTGTGCGTCCAGATGCGCGACCAGTACCTGAAGTACCCCGGCATCTCCCGCGCCGCGCTGGCCATGGCCCCCACCGACCTTGAGGCCGTACGGGTCAGCGAGGGGGCGCTGGCGATCCTGCTCGCCGGGGGCGTCTCCCCGCAGGCCGCCGCGTGGGCCATCGACGCCCTCTTCCTGTACGTGGCCGCCTACTGCCTGGAGCTGTCGATCGCGCGCCGGCGGGCGGCGGACGACGACATCGCCTGGGTACGTGACCGGGACGAACTGCTGCGCCGGTTGGCGGCCCTGCCCGCCGAGACCTTCCCGCACACCACACGGCATGCCGCCGAGCTCACCTCGGGCGAGGGCCACGACCGCTTCGACTTCACCCTCGGCCTGATGATCGACGGCCTGGCGCACCGCTGACCCGGCGCGAGCGGCACGAGTGGCGCGAGTGGTGGGGGCGCGGCCGGCGTCTCAGTACTCGGGCTCGTCGTCGTCATCATCGTCCTCTTCCTCGTCCGTATCCGGCAGGACTTCCGCGATCATGCGGACGGCGAAGTCGGGGTCCTCGGTGATGCGGTTGATGTGCTCCGCGAGGAGGAAGGCCGTGACCTCCAGCGGAGTCATCTCGTCCTTCGTCCAGTAACCGTACTGTTTGCGCCACAAGTTGGGGCTCAGCCCGGTGCCCGCGGCGATGACCAGCCCGGTCATGGTGGGGATGACCTCGGGCCGTACGCTCCTGGGCATCATGCGCATCGTGGCCACGAGGTTGGGCACCACGTACTCGATGACGTCCCGGTCGTGGTCCTCGTAGGCCATCCGCAGCCACTTCATGAACATGAAGATGAGCGTGCACGCGCCGTCCAGCACGGCATCGGCGCCCCGGGGCCCCAGCGACGCCGTGAACTGGTCCATCAGCGCCCGCTGTTCGGGGTCGATCTTCGTCTTGCCCTCATGGACGATCTTGAGCCGTGAGTCGACCATCATGAGCGCCGCGCCCACATCGCCGGCGGGAGCGTGCTGGGGGTCGCAGGGCGATGACACAGGATTCCTCCTCAGGCGACCGCGGAGGGTGGCGCGGTGCGTCCGTACCGTAGTCCGCGTGTGCGGCCGGGGCCCGCCGAAGCCCTCAAACGCACAGCTACCTGCGCGTCCGCGTCACCGACCGCCATCAGGGATCAAGTTGGGTTCTGGTTCGGACGCTTCGGGTCGCCGCACCGGACATCGCCGGACACGGGCTTCGGGCGCGGGCGTCGGGGGCGGGCCTGTCCGGAAGCGGCCCCGCCGGGGAGTCGCCGGGGAGCCACCGAGGAGTCGACGGCCGATCAGGAAACGGTAAAAGCGACTGGTAATGTCATCGACCCGCCAATTCGCCCTGCATGAAGGATTTTTCGTGACCAAGCCCGCACCTCCTGGCGACCAGAGACCCGGCGACCAGAGACCCGCCGGGCAGGAGCCCCCTGTCGAGGACCCGGCGAGCCAGGAGCCCACCGGCCAGGAGCAGGCCACTCCGGACCAGGCCGCCACTCCGGACCAGGCCGCCGCCCAGGATCAGGCCTCCGCCCAGGACCAGCCCCCCGCCCAGGAGCAGAGCGGCCAAGACCCCTGGGGTCCCCCGCCTCCCGGATCGGCGCCCGCGTCCTGGCCGCAGTACCCGCCGCCCCCCTCCCCGTCCCCGTACGCGCACCCGTATCCGTACCCGGCGCCGCCCCCGCCGGACCGTAACGCCATGGGCGTGGCCTCCCTGGTGCTCGGCCTGGCCGGTGTCGCCCTCGGCCTGGCCATCATCCTGTTCTGGATGTCCTGGCTGCCCGCCCTGCTGGCCGTGATCTTCGGCTTCATCGGGCTGAGCCACGCGCGCAAGGGGCTGGCGAGCAACAAGGGGATGGCGCTCGCCGGCGTGATCCTGGGCGGCGTCGGCCTGGTGATCGCGGCCGGCCTCGGGACGGTCGCCGCGGTGAGCGTGAAGATGGAGGCCGACGACGCCCGCGCGAAGAGGGCCGCGGACCGGGCGGCGGTGGCCGAGGAGAAGGAACGGCAGGCGCGGCAGAAGGAGCGCGAGGCGCAGGAGGAGCGGGCCAGGCACCTGGCCTATGGCGAGGCGTACACGTTCAAGAACGGCCTCAAGGTCACGGTTGCCAAGCCCGAGCCCTTCGAACCGGACGCGTTCGTATTCGGTCACGCGAAGGGCAACAAGGCGATTCAGGTGACGATCACGGTCGTCAACACCAGCAAGGAGCGGCTCTCGATCGAATCGGGGCTGCCCAAGGTCAACGACGCCGACGGGGCCTCCACGGAGATGGTGATCGACGGAAGCGGCCGCCAGAAGATCCTCACGGGCTACGTACTCCCGGGCAGGGAAGTCGTCGGCAAGTACGCCTTCTCCCTCCCGCCCGGCGCCGCCGACAAGTCCGAGGTGGAATTCACCCCTGACAGAACGCAGTGGGAGGAGTCCTACTGGTCCGGCCCCAACTGACGCCCCGCGGGTCGTCCTGCGG
>NZ_JBHVHQ010000831.1:0-3824 GCF_042800135.1 Streptomyces sp. NPDC057654
GCCGCCCCCGGCCGGAACTCCGGCCGGGGGCGGTTCTACTCTGGTGCGGGCGCATCGGTACGAAGTAGGAGAGAGCGGATGGACCACGGCGGTCACGGCATGATGATGATGGATCTGCCGCCGTTCACGCTGGGACGGGGCCTGGAGTTCAGCGGCGACGCCTTCTTCGTGATCGGCTGCTTGCTGGGGCTCGCGCTCTACGGCTGGGCCGTGGTGCGGCTGCGGCGGCGCGGGGACGCGTGGCCGGTGGGGCGCACGGTCTCGTACGTCATCGGCGTGCTGACGGTGGCGCTGGTGATGTGCACCAAGCTCAACGACTACGGCATGGTCATGTTCAGCGTGCACATGGTGCAGCACATGGTCATCAGCATGCTCTCCCCCATTCTGATCCTGCTGGGCGCGCCGGTGACGCTGGCGCTGCGGGCGCTGCCGACGGCGGCGCGCGGCCGGAAGGGTCCGCGCGAATTGCTGGTGGCGCTGCTGCACAGCCGGTATATGCGGGTCATCACGCACCCGGTATTCACGATTCCGCTGTTCATCGCGAGCCTTTACGGGCTGTATTTCACACCGATCTTCGATTTCCTGATGGAGAGCAGGACGGGGCACATCGCGATGATGGTGCACTTCCTCGCGGTGGGTCTGGTGTTCTTCTGGCCGATCATGGGCGTCGACCCCGGGCCGCACCGGCCGGGCTATGTGATGCGGATGCTGGAGCTGTTCGCGGGCATGCCGTTCCACGCGTTCTTCGGCATCGCGCTGATGATGGCGTCGGAGCCGATGATCGGCACGTATATGCATCCGGCGGCCTCGCTCGGCGTCGATCCGCTCTCGGACCAGATGGCGGCGGGCGGCATCGCCTGGGCGTTCAGCGAGATCCCCTCGGTGGTCGTGCTGATCGCGCTGGTCTTCCAGTGGTACAAGTCCGAGCAGCGGCAGGCGCGGCGCTCGGACCGGATGGAGGCGCGCAGCGGGGACCAGGAGCTCGCGGCGTACAACGCGTATCTCGCGACGCTCCAGGCACGCGGCGGCCAGTAGCCGTCTGGCGGTGAGGACCGCGGCGGGGTGACGATGGTCCCCTGACCGCGGTCCTCGCGTTTTCGCCGCCGGGCCGCCTTGAGGAGGTGCGGGACATGCCCGGATCTGCACGGATGATGGCCGGGATGACGGTGGGCGGCCTGGTCGTGGTGACCGGCTACAGCGTGGCGCTGGGCAGCAACGGCTGGCTGTGGTTCACCTGGGTCGTACTGGGGCTGCTGACGGTGGGGGTGGTGGTGGCACGCGGAAACTGAGGCCGCCGGAGGCCGGCTGGTTCGTACGGTGCGGTACGCGGGTACGTCCGGCCCCTCCCCCGCCGGCCGCGGCGGGACTACTCTGCGTCGGCACCGGGACGAGGGGGAAGGCGGCCGTCGTGTTCTATCAGCTGCTCAAATGCGTGTTCCTGGGGCCACTGCTCAGGCTGTTGTTCCGGCCGAGAATCGAGGGGATCGACCATATTCCGGCCGAGGGTGCGGCGATTGTCGCCGGAAATCATCTGTCGGTCTCCGACCATTTCCTGATGCCGGTGATCCTGCCCCGCAGAATCACCTTCCTGGCGAAGTCGGAGTACTTCACGGGCCGGGGCGTGCGGGGGCGGCTCACGGCGGCTTTCTTCCGCGGGATCGGGCAGATCCCGGTGGACCGCTCCGGCGGCAAGGCGTCCCAGGGCGCGCTGCGCTCGGGGCTGGCGGTGCTGCGCAAGGGCCGGCTGCTGGGCGTCTATCCGGAGGGCACGCGGTCGCACGACGGGCGGCTGTACAAGGGGCGTACGGGCGTCGCGGCGATGGCCCTGCGGGCGCGGGTGCCGGTGGTGCCGTGCGCGATGGTCGGCACCTTCGAGATCCAGCCGCCGGGCCGGGCGATGCCGCGGATCAGGCCGGTGACGATCCGCTTCGGCGAGCCGCTGGACTTCTCGCGGTTCGCGGACCTCGACGACGAGCACCTCGCGCTGCGGGCCGTGACCGACGAGATCATGTACGCGATCCTGCGGCTCTCCGGGCAGGAGTACGTCGATCAGTACGCGACCGAGGCGAAGAAGGCCGACCAGGCGCGGCGCTCCGGGCGCCCATTGCGCTGACGGCGAATCAGCGCACGGCGTAAGGGGATGGGCGCGGCGCTCGCGGGGCCCGTACCGTCCCGGCCATGGCGAACGGAAGCGTATTCGTGCTCGGGGCGACCGGGCAGATCGGACGGGCCGCGGTGCGCGCGCTCGCGGCGGACGGGTGGCACGTGCGGGCGGCGTCGAGGAGCGCCGGCAGGGACGATGGCTGGCCCGGGGACGTGCAGTCGGTGGCAGTGGACCGGGAGGACGACGCGGCGCTCGCGGCGGCCCTCGGGGACGGCTGCGACGTGCTGGTGGACTGCGTCGCGTACGGGCAGGGGCACGCGCGGCAGTTGCTGGGGCTGGCGGACCGCATCGGGTCGGCCGTGGTGATCTCCAGTGGCGCGGTGTACGAGGACGACACCGGCCGGAGTTTCGACACACAGGGCGAACCGGACGGCTTCCCCGCCTACCCGGTGCCGATCCCCGAGTCGTACCGTACGGTCGCGCCGGGCGATCTGACGTACGGGACGCGGAAGGTGGCGCTGGAGCGGGAGCTGCTGGCGGCCGGCGACCGGCTGCCGACGACTCTGCTGCGGGCGGGCGCCGTCCACGGCCCGCACAGCCGGCTGTCCCGGGAGCTGTACTTCGTGAAGCGGGCGCTGGACGGGCGTCCGGTGCGGGTGCTGTCCTGGCGCGGCGAGAGCCGCTTCCACACCGTTCATGTCGACAATCTCGCGGAGCTGGCACGGCTCGCGGCGGGTCGGCCCGGGTCACGGGTGCTGAACGCCGGCGACCCCGAGGCGCTGTCGGTGGCGGAGATCTCGGCGGCGGTCGACACGGTGGCGGGTGTGAAGAGCGAGACGGTGCTGGTCGACGGGGCGCCCCCGCGGCCGGGCCTCGGGGAAACGCCGTGGAGCGTGGCGCGGCCGGTGGTGCTGGACATGTCGGCGGCCGAACGCGAGCTCGGCTACCGGGCGGTGACGGGGTACGCCGAGTCGCTGCCCCGTACGGTGGAGTGGCTGGCCGGGGAGCTGGCGGGCCGGGACTGGCGTGAGGCGTTCCCGCTGATGGCCGAGCTCGATCCGGACGACCGGCTCTTCGGCTACGCGGCCGAGGACGACTGGCTCAACGCCACTCGCGCCAGGGCCATTTGAAGTTCCGCATGAGCCGCACATGGCCGAAGACGGACCGCCCGGTGATGCGCACCACCGGGCCGTCCGCGCCCCCTTCGGGGGTCTTGCCGGGGAGGGAGCGCTTGCCGAAGAGGGCGGTGCCGGTGTCGTAGACGCGGGCCTCGTCGGGGAGCAGAATCTCGATCTTGCCGCAGAAGGAGTTGGCCTCGATGACGACCTCGCGGCGGGTGAAGACGGCGTGCCGCAGGTCGAGGACGACCGCGCCGAAGCGGGCGTGCACGACGGAGTGCGGGGGCACGGGCAGTTGGCCGCCGCGCCGGATCTTGCTGAAGAGGGCGGTGACGGGCTCCGTACCGGCGGGGTCGGCGAGGGCGCGGCCGGGCTCGGGGGCGGGCAGGTCCGCGGTGAGCGGGACGAGTTCGGCGCGGATGCGGGCCTGGTAGACGGCTTCCAGGCGGTCGGAGTGCTCGTCGGCGGAGATGCGGCCGAGGGCGAGCGCGTCGGAGAGGAGGGCCGCTGCGGCGTCGCGCTCCTGGTCGGAGGCGCGGACGGCGGGAGCCTCGGCGGCGAGGTCGCGCCCGGCGGTGCGGTCGCGGGCGAGGTCGCGGCGC
>NZ_JBHVHQ010000832.1:0-3812 GCF_042800135.1 Streptomyces sp. NPDC057654
GCCCGGCCACGGCGGCTCCGCCGCCGGACTCCTGCCGGGCGACGGCGCGGCCACCGTCGCCGACCTGGCGGCGCTCGTTCTGCGGCTCGCCGACGACCGGGGCTGGGACCGCTTCGCCTACGCCGGGATCTCCCTCGGCGGCGCCGTCGGCCTGCACCTCGCCGTCCACCACCCGGACCGCGTCGCGGCGCTCGCCCTGCTGTGCTCCTCCGCCGTCTTCGGCGACGCCGCCGCCTGGCACGAGCGGGCCGCGAGCGTACGGGCGGAGGGCACCGGACACCTTGTCGGCCCCAGCGCCGGACGCTGGTTCAGCCGCCCCTCGACGGCCGCCGGGCCGCTCGGCACGGGGCTCCTCGACGATCTGCGCACGGCCGACCCCGCCGGGTACGCGGCCTGCTGCGACGCCCTGGCCGCGTACGACCTCCGCGCCGAACTGCACCGCGTCACCGCCCCGACCCTGGTCCTCGCGGGCCGGGACGACCAGGCCACACCGCCCTCCCACGCCCGCGAACTCGCCGACGGCATCCCCGGCGCGAGCCTCCTGGAGATCGCGCACGCCGGTCACCTCGCGGGCCTCGAACGGCCCCGGACCGTATCGGCGGCCCTACGGGCCCACTTCGCGCCCACGGCGGACTGTGAGCGAATGGAGGGGAGCTGATGCGCACCACCGTCGGAATCATCGGCGCCGGGCCCGCAGGGCTGCTGCTCGCCCGGCTACTGCACCGTGTCGGCATCGACAGCGTCGTCCTGGAGAGCCGCGACCGCGCCTACGCCGAGCACCGCCAGCGCGCCGGAGTCCTGGAGCAGGGCACCGTGGACGTCCTGCGCGCGTGCGGCGCGGGGGAGCGGATGGACCGTCAGGGGCTGGTCCACCACGGCATCGAGCTCCGTTTCGGCCGCCGGGCGCACCGGATCGACTTCCCCTCGCTCACCGGCGGCCGCAGCGTCATGATCTACGCGCAGACCGAGGTGGTGAAGGACCTGATCGCCCTTCAGTTCGCCGACGGGGGGCCGCTGCTCTTCGGGGCGCGGGCGCTGTCCGTCGAAGGGGCCGACACCGAACGGCCCGTCGTCCGCTACCTGCGCGGCGGCCGCGAGCAGACGCTGGAGTGCGATTACGTCGTCGGCTGCGACGGCTTCCACGGCATCGCGCGGAACGCCGTGCCCGAGCGCGTACGCCGGACGTACGAGCGGATATACCCGTACTCCTGGCTGGGAGTCCTCGCCGACGTGCCGCCCTCCTGCGAGGAGCTGATCTACGCGCACTCGGAGCGCGGCTTCGCGCTGCACAGCATGCGGTCTCCCAGCGTCAGCCGGCTCTACCTCCAGGTGCCGAGCGGCGACGACGCGGACGCGTGGCCCGACGAACGGATCTGGGACGAGCTCGACGCCCGCTTCGCCATCGAGGGGGAGTGGCGGCTGGAGAGGGGCCCGATCGCCGCCAAGTCCGTGTTGCCGATGCGGAGTTGGGTCACCGAGCCGATGCGCTACGGTCGGTTGACGCTGGCCGGTGACGCCGCGCACATCGTGCCGCCCACCGGCGCCAAGGGGCTCAACCTGGCTGTCGGCGATGTCGTCGTGCTCGCCCGCGCGCTGGCCGAGCTGAAGGAGACCGGTTCCGCCGCGGCGCTGGACGCCTACTCGGACACCCGTCTGCGCCGGGTGTGGCGGGCCGAGCACTTCTCGTACTTCATGACCACCACCCTGCACACGGAGCCCGGCCAGTCCCCGTTCACCACGCGCCTCCAGCTCGCGCAGCTCGACCGCATCGCCTCGTCCACGACCGCCGCCGCCGAACTCGCGGAGAACTACACGGGGTTGCCCTTCGGCTGAGCGAGCTGGAGCAGCGTCTCGGCGGTGGACCGGGCGCGCCGGGCCGCCTCGGGCGATCCGGAGATGGCTGCGGTGGTGATCGCGCCCTCCGCGAGCAGCGCGAGCTGCCCGGCCAGCTCGGGCGGGCCTCCGGCGTCGGCGGCGAGCTCCGCCAGATAGCGGTGGAAGGCGTCCTTGTGCTCGCGGGCCGCGGCGGCGACGGCGGGGGAGACCGCGCCGAGTTCGCCGAAGGAGTTGATGAACGCGCAGCCGCGGAAGCCGGGCCCGGCGAACCAGTCGTGCAGCCAGTCGAAGACGGCCAGCACCCGCGGCCGCGGGCCGGTCCGCTCGGACACGTACGCGGCCAGCGACTGGCGCCACCGGGTGTCGCGCCGCCGCAGATACGCCTCGACCAGGTCGGCCTTGGAAGGGAACAGCTGGTAGAGGCGCTTGAGCGAGACGCCCGACGCGGACCGGAGCTCGTCCATACCCACCGCCTGCACCCCGCGTCCGTAGAAGAGCTCCTCGGCCGCGTCGAGCAGCCGGTTCCGGGCGATGTCGGGATCCACAGCAGACCTGCCTTGCGGGAGAGCGCGGGGGAGCGCAGGAGGGCGCGGGAGGGCGCGAGAGAACAAACGTTCTCCCACTGTACCGCCCGCCGGTTATGCGGAGCCGTGAGGGCGGAGTGCGAAGAGTGTGTGAATGGTCCGCGTATGGACGGCGCACAAGGCCGAACGGCCTTCACCGAGGGCCGGGCGCCGACGCCCGGCCGACCTCGAAGGATTGCCGCGAAGGGGCCGAAAACGGGAATGAAAGAGAGTAGCTAGATCACCCCTCGGTTCGCGAGCCTATGACCGAAAGTAAGTTGACACATTCCGCCTGCGAAGTAACCATCATCTCGATGTCCGAGACGGGGGCGCATACGGACAGTGGCGAAACATGGCACCACCGCGATGCGCCGGTCATTGCTAGGAGGAGCTATCACGTCATGAACCACTCCGAAACTCCCACCGATGGGACACCGGTCACCTTTGAGAGGCCGGTGCGTACTCTGATCAGTGGCGGTCCGGGGAGCCAAGAAGCCGTTGGGGGCGGCCAGAGGCAGCTCTTTGACGCAGCTCTCCATCCATGGGGGCGCACCCCTCGCGGGGCGCGACTTCAAAGGACTCTTCAGTTCGTAGGGAACGAAACCACGGCGTGGAGGCTCTGATGGCCTTGTATTTGGCCTCCTCTACGACCGTACCCGTACCGGCCGCCGGCACCCCGGTCGCCACCGTGAAGAGCCCGACCGCGACAATGGTCCGCCGGCAGCGGGGAAGTTCCCCGAATCCGGCTCTCACGACGATGGTTCCCATCGATTCTCTGTTGCCCGCCGACTCGCCCCGCACCACGGGTGAGGACGACGGGCATATTCAGGTACTGGCGGAATTGGATGCTCCACTTCCGCCCATTATCGTGCACCGTTCGACGATGCGGGTAATCGACGGAATGCACCGGCTCCGCGCCGCGCAAGTCAGCGGTGCGGAGTCCATCGAAGTCCGCTATTTCGAAGGCACCGAGGAGAACGCCTTTGTCCTCGCGGTCAAGCTGAATGTCGCCAATGGGCTGCCGCTGTCCCAGAGCGACCGCACCGCTGCCGCCGTCCGGATCCTCGGCAGCCATCCGCAGTGGTCGGACCGGCGCATCGCCGCCGCCACCGGGCTCGTCGCCAGCACCATCGCCGCGATGCGCAAGCGTTCAACCGGTGGCATCGAGCAGTTGAACGCGCGGGTCGGCCGCGACGGGCGGGCCCGCCCGCTCAACTCCGCCGCAGGGCGCCGGCGCGCCGGCCAGGTGATCGCCGACCGGCCGCAGGCCTCGCTGCGCGAGATCGCCGACGCGGCCGGGGTCGCCCCCGCCACCGCGAAGGACGTGCGCGACCGCATCCTCCAGGGCCGTGACCCCGTACCGTCCAGGCTGCGGGAGGCCGAGGCCCAGCAGGCGGCGGCCCCGGCGGAAGG
>NZ_JBHVHQ010000833.1:0-3797 GCF_042800135.1 Streptomyces sp. NPDC057654
CCGTTTCACCGGTCTCTCCGGGCGCTTCCCTTCGTGTTCCTGCGTTTCCGACTCTATCAGATCCTCGCGGTCCTGATTTCCGCCGGTGCGTTTCGGCCTTTCGGCTTCTTCGCGTTTCCGACTCTACCAGATCCGTTTTCCGTTCCGTTTCCGGTCGGAATTCATTTCCGGTCCCCGTCGGAGGGGGTTTCTCGCGCCTTCCGGCGTGGTCACTACTTTAGCGGATTCCCCCGGCGACTCATAATCGAGTCTGCGGTCCGAATTCCGGCATGCCGAAATCTGTCCCGTTCAGGGGTCGTGCTGCTGTAGTGATTTGCCGCCGGTGCGGCTCAAGTGGCTGTCCCGCCGCCCTTTCGGACGCCGCGGCAACTCGGAGCACACTACACGAGGGGACGGCGGGGGCCAAAACCGGTGGCGGGCAGCTGTTCGGGGCGGTATGGGGCCGCCCCGCGGCCCCGGGCGTCAGCCCTGGCCGGAGGCCAGTTCGCGGCTGCGGTCGCGGGCGGCTTCGAGGGCGGCGATGAGGGCGGCGCGTACGCCGTGGTTCTCCAGTTCGCGGATGGCGCTGATCGTGGTCCCGGCCGGGGACATGACCGCCTCGCGGAGCTTGACGGGGTGTTCGCCGCTGTCGCGGAGCATCACGGCCGCGCCGATGGCGGCCTGGACGATCAGGTCGTGCGCCTTGTCGCGGGGCAGCCCGAGGAGGATGCCGGCGTCCGTCATCGCCTCGACGAGGTAGTAGAAGTACGCCGGGCCCGAGCCGGAGAGGGCGGTGGCCGCGTCCTGCTGGCTCTCGGCGACGCGGAGCGTCTTGCCGACGGGGTTGAAGAGCGCTTCGGTGCGCTGGAGGTCGGCCTCGGTGGCGTGGGTGCCGGGGGAGATGACGGACATGCCCTCGTCCACGAGGACGGGGGTGTTCGGCATGACGCGGACGACGGGGGTGCCGGCCGGGAGCCGCTCCTCGAAGAAGGTGGTGGGCAGCCCGGCCGCCGCGCTGATGATCAGGCGGTCCTCGGCCACGTGCGGGGCGAGGTCGTCGAGGAGGGCGCCCATGTCCTGCGGCTTGACCGCGAGGACGAGGATGTCGGCGGACTTCGCCGCTTCGGCGTTCGTCACGGACTCGACGCCGTACTTGCCGTGGAGCTCCTCGGCACGTTCCGGGCGGCGGGTGGTGACGAGGACGTCGGCGGGGGACCAGCCGGCGCGGATCATGCCGGAGAGCAGGGCCTCGCCGATCTTCCCGGTGCCGAGTACTGCGACCTTCTGGGACATGGGTCTGTTCACCTCACCGATGCTCTGGACGTATCGCGGGCCATCCTCGCATTTCACCTCCGCGGCGAACCGTCGGTTTCAGCTGCTGGGACCGGACCGGTGGCCGGACCGGTGGGTAGCCGTCGAGGGGCGGGGTAGGGGGCGTGCGGTGTGTGGTGAAGGCGCATTCGGCTGGACGCCCGCCGGCGTGAACGGAGCAGGTAATTCCGGTTCAGTGACCCTGAGTTCATTTTGCTGTTACATGACTCATCGCGAATTGACGTTGCTCCATGGACACAATGGTGATGAGTGTCCAAGCACGCCGGAGGGGGGTCGATGGCCGTGGCAGCCCAGCCGGTCGCCCGTTCGCTGCTGACCGCCCTGTCGGTGCTGCTCGCCGTCCTCTTCGCCATCGACGGCCTGACCACGCAGGTCGCGCCCGTCTCCACCGCCACCTCGCTGCCCGCCGCGTCCTCCACCGCGCTCACCGAGCGCGCCGAGGAGGAGGCCGAGCGCCGCGAGGCGCGCCGGGCCACCGGGGGCTCGACCGCCGTGCCCGTACCGCACCCGCGGGCCGGGCGTCTCCGCGCGGGTGATGCCGGGCGCTCCGCAGGTGGCGAGGACTCCGCTCGTATGCGGGCGGCCCGGTCCGGCGCCGGGCGGACGGCCGCCCTGCCGTTTCCGAGATCCGGCGAGCTGCCCGTCGCGCTTCAGGTCTTCCGCTGCTGACGGTTTCGCCGTCACCGCTCGGCCTATCTCCGTTTTTCCCGTTCTTCTCCTTTTCCTGCTTTCGCTCGTTCCCCTCCTGCCCGTCCCCTTTTTCATGGCCGCGGGCAGCTCGTACGCGCCCTTGACCGGCTCGTACGGTCCGCGCTGCCCGCGCAGGGGTCCGACCCGCTGATCCATCACCCGCCAGGTAACGCATCGCTGGAGGCGCTCCGCATGCAGAAAATTCCGCCCACCCCCATCCGAAAAGTCTGGTCTTCCTGGTTTCGGACCGACGCTCGCGCCGACCTCACCTCCTCCCTCGTCGTCTTCCTCGTCGCACTCCCCCTCTGCGTCGGGGTCGCCGTCGCCTCCGGGGTCCCGGCCGAGCTGGGGCTCGTCACCGGCATCGTCGGCGGCCTGCTGACCGGGCTGTTGCCGGGCAGCAGCCTCCAGGTCAGCGGCCCGGCGGCCGGGCTGACCGTGCTGGTCTACGAGGCCGTGCGGGAGTACGGGCTCGGGGCGCTCGGCGTCCTCGTGCTCGTGGCCGGTCTGCTCCAGATGACGATGGGGGCGCTGGGCATAGGCCGCTGGTTCCGGGCCATATCCGTCGCCGTCGTGCACGGGATGCTCGCGGGCATCGGGCTCGTGCTCATCGCCGGCCAGCTGTACGCGCTCGCCGACGCCAAGGCCCCGGCCGGCGGGCTGGAGAAGATCGGCTCGCTGCCGGGGCTCGTCGCGGACACGGTCGGTTCCTCCTCCGCGCTCACGGCCGTCGCGGTCGGGGCCGGGACGGTGGCCGTGCTCGTCCTGTGGCCTCGCTGGCCGCGCGGCGCGCGTGCGCTTCCCGCGCCCCTGGCGGCGGTCGCGCTGGCCACGGCCGCCGTGGCCGTTCTCGATCTGCCGGTGGCGCGGGTCGAGGTGCACGGCCTGCTCGCCTCGGTGCAGCCGCCGGGCGCGGGCGAGTTCGCGCGCCTGGCCGACGTGGGGGTGCTGGGCACCGTCCTCGCCTTCACCCTGATCGCGTCCGCCGAGTCGCTGTTCAGCGCGGCGGCCGTGGACCGGCTGCACGACGGGCCGCGCACCGAGTACGACAAGGAGCTCATCGCGCAGGGCGCGGGCAACGCGGTGTGCGGGGTGCTCGGCGCGCTGCCGATGACCGCCGTGATCGTACGGAGCTCCGCGAACGTACGGGCCGGGGCGCGGACCAAGATGTCGCGCGTGCTGCACGGGGCGTGGCTGCTGATCTTCGCGGTGCTCTTCCCCGCGGCCCTGGGCGTCATTCCGCTGGCGGCCCTCGCGGGCGTGCTGGTGCACGCGGGCTGGAAGCTCATTCCGCTGCGCGAGCTGGGGCCGCTGTGGCGTCAGCATCGGGGCGAGGCCGTGGTGCTGATGGTGACGGCGGTGGCCATCGTGACGACCAATATGTTCGAGGGCGTGATCATCGGGCTGCTCATGGCGGTGGCCAAGGCGGCGTGGGAGACCTCGCACGTACGGGTCGAGAGCACGGTCGAGACCACGCGGGTGGGAGACGGCGGCACGGCGGCCGACGACGGGAGCACGGTACGGGTCCGGGTACTCGGCAGCGCCAACTTCCTGCGGCTGCCGAAGCTGCTCGACGAGCTGGAGGCGCTGGCGCACTCGCTGCCGCGCGGCCGGGGCGTGGAGCTGGACCTCAGCGGCCTGCGCCATGTCGACCACGCGTGCGGCGTGGCCCTTGAGGGCTGGGCCGAACGGCATGCCCCCTCGACCGGCGGACCCTCGGCCCTGAAGGCGCTGCCTTCGGAGGCGTGACCGCCTGAGCCTGCTCGGGCCCGCCGCTGCCGGAGGGACAGCAGCGG
>NZ_JBHVHQ010000834.1:0-3796 GCF_042800135.1 Streptomyces sp. NPDC057654
GCGAAGAGCCGGCCGGAGAGGGCGAACGCCGCCAACTCGGCCGCCGCGTCGGTCGCGTAGCCCACCACGCCCGCCGAACCCTCGCGGGTGCGCTCGCGCCGCGCCCGCTCCTCGGCGGACAACTGCTCGCCCGCGCCGCCGAGCAGCGTCCGCGGGTCCGCCGCCGGGTATTCGCGGTTCTCGTCGAGATCCAGGACCCATAGGACGTTCGCTCGATCGGTGCCCGTCCGGGAACGCAGGAAGGCGACGCGGGAGCCGTCGGGGGACACGGTGAAGGCGCGCGGGGCGCCGAGGGTGAAGCGCTGGGTACGCGCGTGCTGCCGCGGAAAAGTCATGCCTTGACCTTACGTTTCCGCTCCTGCCCCCCTCCTGACCCCGCCGTTTCGGCCACAGCCCTGGGTCCTTCACGCGATCTTGCCGCTTGAAACCTCAACTGGCCTACGGACGGGGGCATATCCGCGGGGTGTGGATGCCGCGGCGGACGCGGGTGTGCGCCCCGTTTTGCTCCCGTGCACCGACTCATGCGCGCGTACGGAAAGTTATGATCACTCGCGCATAGTGGGTATGCATTGCCTGGGCTTTCCCATGCCTGCGTTCCCTGCTGTCCATCCGACCGCGCGTCCCTGGAGGTGAACCGCTGTGGCACTCTCGATTTCGGCGGTGGTGCTGCTGGCGATCATCGTCTTCCTGCTCGTCCGGAAGTCCGGACTGAAGGCAGGACATGCGGCGGTCTGCATGCTGCTGGGGTTCTACCTGGCCAGCTCGTCCATCGCCCCGACCCTCCACCAGCTCACCACGAACGTCGCGGGGATGATCGGCAACCTCAAGTTCTGAGCCGGCGGTGAGCCGGTTCCCGTCGCCCGGCGGCGCCGCGCGGCTCGTACGCTGTTCCCCATGAGTGACCTTCCGGCCCGCCGACTGCTCCTGGTGCACGCCCACCCGGACGACGAGACGATCAACAATGGCGCGACCATGGCCACGTACGCGGCCTCGGGCGCCCATGTCACGCTCGTGACCTGCACCCTCGGCGAGGAGGGCGAGGTGATCCCGCCCGAGCTGGCGCACCTCGCCGCCGACCGGGACGACGCCCTCGGCCCGTACCGCGTGGGCGAGCTGACCGCCGCGATGAAGGCGCTGGGCGTCACCGACCACCGCTTCCTCGGGGGCGCGGGCCGGTTCCGCGACTCCGGGATGATGGGCGCGCCGCAGAACGAGCGCCCCGACTCCTTCTGGCAGGCGGAGCTGGACGACGCCGCCGGGTACCTCGTTGAGGTGATCCGCGAGGTGCGTCCACAGGTGCTGATCACGTACGACCCGCAGGGCGGTTACGGCCACCCCGACCACATCAAGGCGCACCGCGTCGCGATGCGCGCCGCCGACCTGGCCGCCGACACGGCCTTCCGGCCGGAGCTCGGCGCGGCCCACGCCGTCGCGAAGATCTACTGGAACCGCATACCGCTCTCCGTCGTCGAGGAGGGCTTCGCGCGGCTGCGCGCCGCCGGGAAGGAGAGCCCCTTCCCCGAGATCGCCACCACCGAGGACGTGCCGGGCGTCGTCGACGACGCGGACATCACGGCGGCGATCGACGGCTCGGCGCACAGCGCGGCCAAGTCCGCCGCGATGCGAGCCCACGCCACCCAGATCGCCGTGGACGGCCCGTTCTTCGCGCTATCGAACGACCTGGGGCAGCCGCTGTTCTCGACGGAGTACTACGAGCTCGTACGGGGCGCGGCCGGCGCTTCGCGCGAGGACGACCTGTTCGCGGGGGTGGCGCTGTGATGGCGGCGGGCGACGGCGCGAAGCGCGCCAAGGCTGCATCGGGCGGATCGGGCGGATCGGGCGGATCGGGTGGGTCGGCCGGCTCCGGCAAGGCCGGTGGCGCGGGCGGGTCCGGCAAGTCCGGCGGGTCCGCCGGGGCCTCGGCCGAGGCCGCCCGCGCGGTCTTCGGCACGGGTCTGGCCCGGCCGATGACCGTGGGGCGGATCGCAGCCCTCCTCGGCCTGCTCGTGCTCGGCGCGCTGGTCGGGATCGCAGGCGGGCTCGTACAGGCCGGCTGGTTCCCCGGCGGGCTGCTGCTCGCCCTGCTGGGCCTGGCGGCCCTGTGCTACGGCGGGGTGAAGGCGACCGGCAGCAGGATGGGCGGGGCCGCGCCCGGCGCGGGCTGGCTGATCGTCGTGCTGCTGCTGACCGCGACCCGGCCCGAGGGCGACTTCCTCTTCGGGGCAGGGCTCGGCACCTACGTTTTCCTGCTCGGCGGGATGTTCGCGGCTGTGATGTGTGCCACGCTCCCGAAAGCCGCGCAACCGGACAGATCGACAGCCCGACTTGGTAGGTGACGTGACGTTTTCCGCTTGACGTCCGATTGCGGAGATCGGTCCGTCGAGCCCCGTACCCGACCCCTGCCCGCGACGGCCGCCCGCCGGACGTCAAGTGGGCGTGTGCGGCGGCCAGTATGGTGGTGCGCGCCGCCGAGCCGCCCGCACGAGGTCATGACGGGCGGCGGAGCTAACTGGGAGAACCTGCATTGAGCCGTGAATCTGACAGTTCGTCCTCTGGGTCCCAGGGGCGCGGTGGCACCGCGTACCCGTCGGGGACCCCGCCGTACGGAGCCCGCCAGTATCCGTCGCTGCATCCCACGCAGGACGAAGTCGGCGCAGGCGCAGAGGAACCGACCGTGGCACCGAAGCCGGAGGAGCCGAAGACCGAGACCACGCTGACCACCCGGATTCGGATCAACATTCCGGGCTCGCGGCCCATTCCGCCGGTCGTGATGCGCACGACGGTCGCGGACGACCCGACCCAGACCGGCGCCGGGTCCGGCAGGGACGGCGAGCGTACGGGCGGACACTCCAGGCCGGGCGCGCCAGGTACGCCGGGCGCGTCGGCCGTGCCCGGAGCGTCGGCTTCCGCCGTGCCGCCGGCCGCGCCGGGGCCGCGTCCGGGGTCCGACGCGATGAGCAACGGCGCGCCGCCGGCCGCGCCGGGGGCCCCGGGGCAGGGCGCGGGGCAGACCCCCGGAAGGACCTCGGGGCAGAATCCGGGCCAGAACCTGGGCCAGAACCCGGGGCAGGCCTCGGGGCAGGCCTCGGGGCAGAAAGAGAAGACCAGCGACTGGTTCGCGCCGCGCAAGCCCGCCTCGTCCGCCGGGGCTTCGGGCTCGTCGACGACGGGGACGACGGGTGTGCCCCCGCGGCCGGCCGCCGCGGCCGAGACCACCCAGGAGTTCCAGGCACCGGGCATGGGCGGCGGCCGTTCCGACCTCCCCTTCTCCGCCGACGGGCCCCCGGCCCGTACGGACACCCCCGCGGCCGGCTCCCCGCGCGTACAGCCGCCGAACGGTTTCCCCGGCAGCGGCGCCGGTACGGGCGCAGGCCCGGCCTTCGGCTCCGGCCCGGACGCGGGCCGCGGCCCCGGCACGGGTTCCGGTACGGGCATGGGCTCCGGTTCCGGTTTCGGCGCGGGCCGTGATTCCGGTGCTCCCGGCACCGGCCCCGGTACGGGCGCGGGCCCGGCCTTCGGCGCGGGTCCGGGTTCCGGCGGCCCCGGTACGGGCGCGGGTCCGGCCTTCGGTTCGGGGGCAGGTTCCGGCGGTCCCGGCGCGGGCTTCGGCGCGGGCGCGGGCACCGGTGCGGGAGCCGGTACGGGCTCCGCTTCACCCTTCGGCACCGGTTCCGGTTCTGACGCCTTCGGCACCGGCTCCGGCTCGGACGCGTTCGGCCCGCGGCCGGGCGCGGACGCCGGAACGGGACCTGGCCAGGGCCCCGGCGGCAGCACGCCGCCGCGCTCCGACGACACC
>NZ_JBHVHQ010000835.1:0-3795 GCF_042800135.1 Streptomyces sp. NPDC057654
CTTCGTAGACGGTGCCGACGAGTGGTCCGGGAAGCTCGTTCACGGCGCGTCTCCGCGCCGTTCCGCCTTTACCGCGTCGCGAGCCCGGACGATGTACTCGTTGGCGCCGCCGCCGAGGACCTCCCGCACGTTGCGCGCGGAGAGCTTGTCGGCGCCGCCGAGCGCGTCAGCGAGCTTGCGCACCTTCTCCAGGTCCGCCTCGGCGAGCGGCCGCCTCGGGGTCTTCGCGGACGACTTGCCAGAGGGCTGCTTCCCTTTACGCACAAGGGCTGTAGCCCCCTCGGCACCCCCGCCGCCACCATCGGGCGGACCGCCTCCGCTGTCCCCGCCGGGGGACTCGTCGGGGCCGTCATCGCCCCCGGACTCGGGCGGGAAGACCTCGCGCAGGAAGAGATCGACGGCGACGCTCTCGGCGCGCCGGTCGTTCTCCTCCAACACCTTCTCGATGCGCTGCTGCGCGGCGATCTCGACGGCCAGCGAATCGGGGGTGACGCCCAGCGGGAGCCGGTAGACGCGGTGCCAAGCCTGCGCCCACATTTCCGCCTCGCGGCCGGACCGGAACGGGTTGGCCGCGAGCAGCTGCTCGTACACCGTCCAGACGTCGCCGAAGAGGTGCGAGCGGTTGGCTTCCTCCCAGGCCCGATCGCGGTCGACCGATCCGGCCGGCCGGGCGGCGAGGATCTGCTCGTACTGCTTCCAGGCGTCGGGGAACAACGCCTTGCGCTGCTTGTCCTGGGCTTCGTCGCGCTGCTCCTGGAGCTTCTTCTCCACGGCGTCCGCCTTGGCCTTCGCCTTGTCGCGGGCGCGCTCTTCCAGCCCTCGGGCGTCGGCGGCCGCCTTCGTCTCCAGGTACTGGCGGACCTCCCACAGGACCGGACCGCCGACCGAAGTGACGGCCAGCGCGACCCCGGCGATCAACCCGAACTGGGCTGTTCCGTGAGTCGCGTTGATGTATCCGGCGACCGAGGCGAGAACCGCGGTCAAGGTCCAGAACGGCGCTCGGGACAGCCCCTTGCGGTGAGCCCAGGCCGTACCGAGAACGCCGACCCAGGCCAGCAGTTCGAGGAAGACCGGTACCGGCAGCATGAGCCACGCGATGCCCTTGCCACCCAGTCCCAGGAAGTAACTGATCTGGGCGGGGAGGGCGGCGGCGAGCCCGAGGACGACTACGACCGTCACCAGAGTCTTGAACGAGCTGCCGTCATCGGCGCGGGCTTCGCGCCGTTCCGTCTTGCGCTGCTCGTCCTGATCCTTGCTCTCTTGCTGGATTCCCTCCAGCTTCTTCTTGAGATTCGCCTGTTTGACCTGCTCGGCGAGGGTCTCGGTCGCGGTCTTCACCGAGCCGACTTCGACGGCCTGCTCCGCGGCCTTCGCCTCGGCGCTGGTCTTCGCGGCCTCGGCGCGGGTCTTGGCCGCGTCGGCCTCCCGCTCCTCCCAGCTGCGGTACTCGCTCACTGGTCGTCCTCCGTCTCGGTAGCCGGAGGCTCGTCGGCCGCGCGGTCCACACGGGCCGCAGCGCACATGTCGAGGTAGGCCTCGCACTCCTCGGGCTGCCAGGTCAGCGGTTCGCCGTGCCCGGCCCGGAACTCCTGCGGCGTCATGACCGCGCTTCCTTCCTCACGTTGGCCTTCTTCGGGACCGCGACCGCTGCCGGGACGGCCGGTTCGGCGAACAGCACCGCGGCGACTTGGGCGCGAGCCCCGGGGAAGACCGCAGTGACCTTGTGCTTCTTCGCGTACGCGCCCGCGTAGCCCCGCAGACCGTCGAGGACGGCCTGCGCGAGCCCGGCGGCCAGCACCAGAACCCCGGCGACGAAGAGCACCACCAGCTCGGCGATGCCGGCCACGTACAGCGGGAACCGCGACCGGCTCGGCGTCTTGGCCGTACTCATCGCGGTGCTCCGTTCGGGGCGGGGACGTCGGCAGAACGCTGAGGGTCGATGCCCAGAGCCTCGGAGTGCTTGAGCAGCAGACGGGCGACCTCGCGGATCGAGGCGGCCGGCGCAGCGGCGGACAGCGCTCCGGCGATCTCCCCCGCGATCCCGGTGACCCGGGCCCGGTAGAGGGCGAAGGCGAGAGACTCGGCAGTCAGCGCGGCCGCGATGGTCTCGGTGTCCTCGATCGCGACGTTGCGCTGGGCCCGGAGCATGTCGCTCTGGGCGCGCAGTCGCTTGACCTCCGCGTGCTCGCTGATCAGTTCCGTCGTGCGCTCGGTCAGCCGCTCGTCGAGGTAGTCGAGCAGCGCGTCCAACTCCTCGTACTGCCGGAGCGACTTGGCCCGGATGATCCGCATCATGCGGACACCTCCTGGTCGGCGAGGCCGGACAAGGACTGGGCGTCGTTGCGGCGGTGTTGCTCGTCGGCCCACAGACGGGCGCACAGACCGCGGGCGTGAGCGGTGTTCTTGTCCGGCACACGGGCCCGGCGCAGGGTCTCGGGGGAGATCTCGAAGCCGCAGCGGGTCATCGCCGAACCCCCATCCCGGAAACGGCCTGCCCGTGGCGGCGCAGCTCCTCCTCCGACTGGCGTCGGGCTTCCTCGGCGCGCTGTGCGGCCTCGGCAGCCTCCTGCGCGGCCTGCTCCTGGGGGCTCATGAGGGCTGCTCCGTTTCGGCCCCGGGGGCCGTCTCGTCGTCGGCCAGGTTCGTGAGGGTGCACACCGCGCGGTACCCGGTGGTGTCCAGGCCGAGCGTCGTTTTCGTTTCCTCAGCCGCAGTGCTCAGGAAGAGAGAGCGCTGACCGTCGGCCCACTTCCGCAGTCCTTGACGCGCCTCGGCGGTGCTGATGTCGAGCGCGGCCGCGATCTCGGTCCAGGTGGCGCCCAGCAGTAGGGCTTCGTGGACGCGGGTGCCGCGCCCGTACTCCATGTCGCGACGGATGGATTCGCGCAACGCGAGTACGGCCAAGGCGTCGCCGGCGTCTCCGCGCTTCACCGCGTAGGGGAAATCGGCCGGCAGGTGATTGTCCATCAGGTGGCTGGTGTGCTGGGCGTGCTTCTCGGCCTGCCACGTCAGCGGCGTCGCCGTGGGGATGTCGCTGGGGCGGCGGACCTCGGATGCCTGGAACGCCGCGTACTGCTCGCTGCTCATGCGGCTACCTCCAGCAGGAGCATCTTGCGGAGCGTGATCGACCTGCCGGGCTGGGCGGCACCGACAACCCCGCCCGAGGCGTGCTGCCGCAGCATCGTGCGCGCGTCGAGTCGAGCGAGAGCGTGGTCTTCTGCCGGAGGCACCGTGGCGAGTCGGAGATCGGTGTCAGCGAAGTCGGTGACCACCTCGGCGGCCCGGCGCAGCCGGAAGTGCGCGGCGATGGTGTGACGGGCGATCGTCGAGAGCCACCCCATGAGGTGCTCGTCGTCGGCTCGCACGGTGTGCAGTGCGCGGATCGCACGTACGAAGGTCTCCGAGGTGAGGTCCTCGGCGAGGTGCCAGTCCGAGCGGTTCAACCGGTTGTGGATGTACCGCTGGATACGCGGCTGGTAGGACTCGAAGATCTCAGCCAGGCGAGCCGAATCAGCCCGGCTGATGCTCTTCTGATCTGCTGTAGCGTCGAACACGGGTCGTGTCTCCTTCTCATGGAACGGCCCAACCGCGGCTCCGGTGTGCCAGCACCGGAGCCGCTTGCCGTTGTCGTGACGACCTCTTGAATCCGAGCGGCCACGGACCCTCGCTTCCGCTGCCTGAGCAGCGGGGCCGAGAGCGGTGATCGCTGGTGTCTGGGGCTTCCTGCGGCCCCACGCCGACGCCCATCCACTCGGTCAGCCGAAGCGACGGGCGGATGGTGACGACGTGCAGCGC
>NZ_JBHVHQ010000836.1:0-3789 GCF_042800135.1 Streptomyces sp. NPDC057654
GTCAGGGGGCGGACCGGTTTATGGCGCGGTCTGCGACGTGTCCCCCAGTACGTGCGAAATGCCATCCTTCGGGGCCCCTTGTACGACTTACGCCATTGTGTCGAGCTCTACCGTCCCAGGGGCGGGCGGCGAGGGCGCGGACCTTTACGCGCGGCTCACACGATCGGGGGCGACCCCTCGATCGGACGTCCGAGCACGCTCGGTCGACGTCGCCGGGCGCGCCGCCGGCGCGCGTCCGCCGTTCGAATACCTGGGAACGCCCGCCGCCCCGCCGCTCCTTCGGGCTCCTTCAGTTCCCACTCACAAAGGCATCATTTACCAAGGCACCATTCACCGAGACGCCATTCACCGAGGCGCCATTCGCCAAGGCATCCTTCACCAAGGCGTCATTAACCAAGGCGTCAGTCCTTGACCGCCCCTCCGAGCCCCGACACCAATCGCCGCTGCACCAGCACGAAAAAGATCAGCACCGGAATGGTCATGATGGTCGACGCCGCCATGATGCCGCCCCAGTCATTGCCCTCGTCCTTGAAGAACACCAGCAGCGCCATCGGCAGCGTGGAATTCTCGGTGGCGCTGATGATGAAGGACTTGGCGAAGAGGAAGTCGTTCCAGGTGGAAATGAAGGAGAAGACACTCGTCGCCACGAGCCCCGGAAACACCAGCGGGAAGAGGATCTGCCACAGGAATCGCCCGCGGCTCGCGCCGTCGATGTACGCGGCCTCCTCCAGCGCCGGCGGCACGGCTTTCACGAATCCGCGCAGCATCCAGATCGCGAAGGGCAGCGAGAAGGCGATGTGCGGCAGCATCAGCGAGCCGAGGGTGTTGAGCCCGATTCCGGGCACGGTGTCGCCGAGGTCCCGCATGAGGAAGAACATCGGGATCGTCAGCGCCTCGACCGGCACCATCTGCGCGACCAGGAACATGATCAGCAGGGTGGTGCGGAAACGGAACTGGAAGCGGGTCACCGCGGTGGCCGCCAGGAACGCGATCAGTGCGGAGACGATCACCACGACACCCGCGACCAGCAGGCTGTTGAGGAAGTACCGCCCGAAGTCCTGCTGGTCGAAGACGCGCCGGAAGGCGTCCAGCGAGGGGTGCAGGGTCCAGGGCCGGGGGTGGTCGGACTGCACCTCGCCCGCCGGTTTGAAGGCCGAGATCACCATCCAGTACAGCGGGAAGGCGACGACGACGGCGACGACGAGGGCCGTCGCCTCGGCGGCGAGCCGCCAGGGGCGCCGCACGCGCAGCAGCCCGCGCGGTCGCAGTGCGCTGGTGGCGCTCACAGTTCCGCCCCCTGCCGTGCCCGTGCCGTCGTGACGCTCACAGTTCCTCCCCCTGCCGCCGCAGCAGCCGCAAATAGCCGAGGGTGACCGCCAGCAGGATGAGCAGCATCACCACCCCGATCGCCGACCCGAGTCCGTACTGCGAGGAGGCGAACGCCTTCTGATAGGCGTAGACGTTCAGGACGAGGTTCTGTCCCGCGATGCCGCCGCCGTCCGTCATCACATAGATCTGGGTGAATACCTTGAAGTCCCAGATGATCGACTGAATGGTGACGACGACGAGGATCGGCCGCAGCATCGGGGCCATGATGCTGCGCCAGATCCGCCAGTTGGACGCGCCGTCGAGCGAGGCCGCCTCCAGCACCTCGCTGGAAATCGACTTGATGCCCGCGTAAACGGTGACCATGACGAACGGGAACGAGCACCACACCACCTCGAAGAGCACAAGGGCGAAGGCGCTGAACCGGTCGTATGTCCACGAGTAGTCGGCGAACCCGTCGAGCCCCAGCCAGACCAGGACCTTGTCGACCGGTCCGAAGTCGGGGTCGAAGAGGAAGACCCAGACGGTCGAGCCGGTGATGGCGGGCGTGGCCCACGCGCCGAGCGCGGCGAGCATCAGTGCGAGCCGGGGCAGTGCCCGGATGCGCGTCAGCAGGACGGCGAGCGCGCAGCCGACGGCGAGCGTGGAGACGACGCAGGCGGCGGCGAAGCCGAGGGTGGCGATGAGGACGCGCCAGAACTGGCCGTCGGAGAACAGGTCGGCGTAGTTGCCGAGCCCCCGGAAGGAGGTCGGCTCGCCGCCGCTGACCTGCGCCTGGGTGTACTGGAGGGTGGAGATGAGCCCGAGCTGGTAGATCGGGTAGATCAGCAGTCCGGCCAGGACGATGAGCGCGGGGGCGAGGTACAGCCACGGCGTGCGTCCGCCGCGGGACGCGCCGAGGCGCGGGCTCCGGCGCGGGCGGACCGGCGCGGGAGCGGACCCGCGCTGCCCGCGCGCCGGGGCCGGTGGGGCGGTGGCGTTGGAGGACAACGACATCATCCCGCGCTGGTGAAGGCGGAGTTCATCTTCTTCGCGGCGGAGGCCGACGCGGCGTCCACGTCCTTACGGCCGCTCGCGATCTCCTGGAACATCGTCGGCAGGACCAGCGAAGAGTCGATCGTTCCCCAAGCGGGCGTGGCGGGAACGAACTTGGCGCCCGCGGCGAGCGTCTTGACGAAGGGCTCCACGTACGGGCGGCGCTTGGCGGCGTCCTGGCGCACGTCGGTGTAGGTGGGCAGGAAGCCCATCGCGTCGAAGAGCTTGTTCTGGGACTCCTTGCCGGCCAGCGCCTTCATCAAGTCCACGGCGAGCGTGCGGTGTTTGCTGCTCTTGAGGATGCCGATGTTGTTGCCGCCCGCGAAGGCCGGGGCGATCTGGCCGGCCTTGACGCCGGGCAGCGGCACGATCCCGTACTTCCCCTTGGCCGCGCCGTCCTCCACCGCCTGCCGGTTGAAGTCGCCGCCGATGGCCATGGCCGCCTTGCCGGACGCGAAGGCCTGCACGGTGTCGTTGCCGCCCATCTGGGCGCACTTGGCGGCCGGGCAGTTGTCGTCGCCGAAGAGCGCGGTGTACGCGGAGATGCCGCGCTTCGACGCGTCGCTGTCGATGGCCGCGGTGAACGCGCCCTTGTCGCCGCCGCCGGTGGCGATGTCGCCGCCGTTGGCCCAGATGAAGGGCATCGCGCCGTAGGTGTACGAGCCTCCGACCGCGAGCCCGTACAGTTCGGGCCGCTCCTTGTGGACCTTCTTCGCGGTCTCGGTCAGCTCGTCCAGGGTCGTCGGCGGCTTGAGGCCGAGGTCCTTGAAGACGTCGGTGCGGTAGTAGAGCGCGCGCACGCCGACGAAGAGCGGCGCGCCGTAGATCTTGCCGCCCACGGTGACGGACTGCTTGGCGGCGGGGTCGGTGTCCTTGGCCTCCGACCAGGCGTCGAACTCCTTGGTCAGGTCGGCGAGTCCGCCGTCCTTGACGTAGCCGGCGGTGTCCGTGTTGCCGTACTCGATGACGTCGGGGGCGCTCTTCGGGTCGTTGAAGGCGGCCTTGATCTTCTGCGCCCTGGTGTCGACGGGGATGTAGGTGATGTCGGCCTTGACGTCCGGGTGGTCCTTCTTGAAGGAGGCGAGCGCGGCGCTGACGACCTGCTCCTTCGGCTTGTTGTTGACCTCCTGGAAGAGCCAGACGCGCAGGGTTCCGCTCTTCTCGTCGGTCTTGGCGCTGTTGTCGGAGGTGGACGGCGCACACCCCGTGACGGCTAGACCGGCCACCGCGAGTGCGGCCACTGGTACGGCAATTCGGGCAGAAAGCTTCACAGGGGGGTCCCCTCCCACTTGGGCGTTGCACCATACGCAACGCCCGTTTCGCTTTGCACAACTGGGAGGAGAGTAAGGGCCGTTGCCCACCCCGGCAAGAGGTTTCGATCACCGGACGCGCGCCCCGCGCCGCGGACCCCCGAAAACACGACAGGCC
>NZ_JBHVHQ010000837.1:0-3786 GCF_042800135.1 Streptomyces sp. NPDC057654
GTGGAGCTTGTCGCGGTCGATGAAGCGGCCGGTGGCGATGTCCCTGATCTCGGCGTCGTCCTCCCAGCTGTCCCACAGCCGCCCGGCGACGTCGGCGACCTCCGCCGCCTCGCGCCACAGCGCCCGCGCGGGGGCGGCGGGGCGGCGGCCGAAGAGCCGCGCCTCGGCCGCCGTCGTGGACACGTCCACGGTCCAGCCGGCCCGGCCGCGGCTGACCCAGTCCAGCGTGGCGACGGCGCTGGAGACGTGGAACGGCTCGGTGTGCGTGGTGGTGACGGTCGGCACCAGGCCGACGCGTTCGGTCGCGGGGGCGACGCGGGCGAGCACGGCGAGGGCGTCCGGGCCCCGCCGGGCGAAGGAGTCGCCGAGGGTGACGAAGTCGAGCCGGCCGCGCTCGGCGAGGCGTGCGGCGCGTACGTACGGGTCGGCGTCGAGCGCGCCGGCGCGGTCGACGGCCGCGGCCAGCCGCAGCGGCCGGGAAGGGGAGGGTACGGACATGGTCGTATGCCTTCTCTCGGTGGTCGCTCCCGTGCGGCGGGCGGGTCTTCTCGCCTCTGCGGAGCGACGTCTCTATGGGTTCCTCGAAGTCCGTGCGGGCTCGGCATGCGTTCGGGCGCTGGACTCAAGCTCCGAACTCAAGCGCTGGGCTCAAGCGCTGAGCGGTGTGCGACAGGACGCGTCGCGCAGGAAGGTGAGCAGGGCCCGCGCGGTGGCGTCGTTCTGCCGGAACGCGGGCGCGTTGGTGCGGGGCCGGGCGAAGGCCCCGGACGAGCGGGCGTCGGTGTGCGCGCCGACGGCGAAGCGGCGGGGGTGCGGGCGGCCCGTACGGTCCAGGACGCGCAGGTCCACGGGGTCGACGGCGAGCAGCCCGGCGGGGGTCGCCGCGGCCCCGTCCGTGTGCAGGCCGCGCAGCAGCGTGTCCCGCGAGCGGACCACGGACGGCGCGGGCAGCCGGGCCTCGACGAGCGCTCTCGCCTCGACGGCGTGACCGGGCACGCTCGCGCCGTCCGCGCGGAAGACGCCGCGCTCGGGGTCGGCGGTCACGGTCATGTCCGCGCCCAGGAAGCGCACGACGCCGGCGCGGGAGAGGGCGAGGAGCTGGCGGAGCCGGGGGCCGGGCGGGCCCGAGGCGAGATAGCTGAAGAAGCCGTGCCACCACGGGCCCACGTCGCCGAGGCGCACGAGCTGCCCGTAGACGGAGAGCAGGGCGAGGAAGACGGCGAGGTCGGGGCTGTGCGCGGGGTCGTGGGCGCGGGCGAGATCGGCCTCGATGTAGCCGCGCAGGCCGTCCTGGAGGGAATCCGCGTCGGTGTGGCGCAGACCCGCGAGGGGGCGGTCGAGCGTGTCGAGGTCGAGCCGGTCGGCGGGGTCGGGCACGGAGGCGGTGACCAGCGCCTGGAGTTCGGGGCCGCCGGGGTCGCAGGCGGCGTACTTCTCCTCGAAGTCCGGCCAGTCGACGGATGTGCGGTGCGGGTGGGCGGTGAAGAGCCGGTGGTAGTGGGCGAAGCCCAGCTCCTTCTCGATCAGCGGCCAGACGTCGCGCCGGAAGTCGAGCGGGCCGGGGCGGGCGAGCAGGGCGTCGACTTCGGCCGGGCCGAAGAAGCGGGGCAGCGGGGGCGCCTCGCCGCGCAGCGGGTAGCCGAGCTTGGAGTGGTACGGGACGCCGCGCCGCGAGCCGACGTGCAGGACGGGCTCCCGCCCCGAGGGGTGGTAGATCAGCGCGCCATCGGGCCCGTCGTCCGTGTAGCGCCCGCCGCGTCCCTCGGTGAGCAGCACCATCAGGTCGATGAAGGCCAGTCCGAAGCCCCGTACGATGACGGGCTCGCCGGGGCGCAGTGCGGACAGGTCGCTGTCGGCGGTGAACTCCGGTGGAATGTGCGTGAGTTGATGTTCCTGGGCGAAGGCGGCGAGGGCGCTCTGTTCCGCGTCGGGTTCGGCGTCGAGGTGGCCGAGGGCGAGGACGACGAGGTCGGCGAGGAGCGGCGTGGGCCGGTCCGCGAGCCATACCTGCTGCCGGCCGTCGCGCGGCCCGGACACGCGGGTGGCGCGGCGGCGGTGCTCGTGGACGGTGATGTGCGGGGGCAGGTCGGCCAGCGCCCGCTCGTACACCCAGCCGAGGTACGCGCTCTGGAGCCGCCTGCTGGCGAACGTCTGGCCGGTCAACTCGGCCAGCTCCGCGGCGGTTTCGGGTTCGAGGTCGACGGCGAGCGCGCCGGTGCGTACGAGCTCGGCCCACTCGGCGAGGGAGGGGCCGGGGCGGACCGGGCCCTCCTGCTCGACGGACTCGTCGCCGAACATGGTGACGTCCTCGGCCATGGAGTTCATCCACAGCAGCCGCGACTGGTCGTGCCGCCAGATCCGGCCGCCGCCGGGCGGGTGCGGGTCCACGAGGTGGATGTCGAGTCGCGCGCCGTCGAGGAGCTCGGGCGCGTTGGCGGCGATCCGCTCGATCACCCCGGTGGCGCGCGGCCCGGCGCCGACGATCACGACGGAGGGTACGAGGGCGGCGTTCGGAACACGATCGCTGATGGCCTGACCGGTCAGAGCGCGGTCGTTCAGGAGGCGGGCGGCGCCCGGTCGGGGGTTCGGCGGGGAGGCGGCGGAAAGGGTTTCGGGGTGCGTGGCTGCGCTGCCCAAAGACATGCGGAGGCTCCGTGGATGCAGAGATCGAACACGGGATACGCCTTCACACGCGGGCCGCGCCCCTCAGCACGGCCGTGACAGGAGGCTAAGCCGCCCGTACGGTGCGTTGTCAACCCCGTCCGCACTGTGAGCCGTGCGTCCCATATCAGTTGACGAGAAAACGGATGCCTGTTCCACTTGGGCCATGCATTCACGGCAGTGGCTGGTCACGCGGGACCACATCGACTTCGGTCGGGTGTGGTCGTCGTCCTGTCAGAGCTGACCTTCCGCCCTGCGAGCCCGGCTGTTCTCCGGGCTCCGAGCCCGCCCTTCGCGGCGCGGCGGCGGCATACGCGCGTTCCTTCCGCGCCTTCACACGCCTGAGTCCTCACACGCCTCAGCGACTCCCCCTCGCGCACCCTCCCCTCAGCCCGCCCTCCCCCGTCCCGGCGCCGCGCCCGTCCAAGCCCCCGCCCGAAGGGTCCCGTATGCGTTCCCAAGCCCTGCCCCCGACCGGGGGCGCCCCTGAGCTGACCGTCCACCACACCAGCGTCGACGATCCGCTGGCCCGCCCGCTGCTCGACGAGCTGACGTACGAATACACCGCCCGTTACGGCGAGTCCTCCGATCTGCACGGCTATCCGGCCGCCGAATTCGCCCCGCCCGAGGGCGCGTTCCTGCTGCTCCTGGAGCGCGGGGCGGCCATCGCGGGCGGCGCGTTCCGCCGCCACGAGTCGGCCGGGCCGCCGACGGCCGAGCTCAAGCGCATCTGGACGCACTCGGCGCACCGCCGCCGGGGGCTGGCCCGGCGGGTGCTGCTCGTACTGGAGCGGGAGGCCGCCGCGCGCGGCTACGAACGGCTCTTCCTGACCACCGGGCCCCGGCAGCCGGAGGCCAAGGGTCTGTACCTGGCGGCCGGTTACCGCCCTCTCTTCGACGTGTCGGCGGACCCGGAGACGATCGGGCCGCTGCCGTTCGAGAAGTATCTGGACCGGTCGGAGAACCGGCCGCGATGAGCAGGAGCGCGACGCTGCCGGGCCGTCCGGCCAGTACGGCGGTGTGCCCGTAGGCCGCGACGAGTGCGCCGGTATCGAAGCCGAGCCCCGCGCCCGTACGCGCCCCGGCCCGGCCCCGGCCCGGCCACCCGGCGGCCTGCCACCCGGC
>NZ_JBHVHQ010000838.1:0-3776 GCF_042800135.1 Streptomyces sp. NPDC057654
GCAGCGACTGCACCACGCCGATGTCCGTCTCCTTGGCGATGTTGGACAGCACCAGGTCGAGGTAGTCGCGGGTGGCCAGCTCGCCGTCGCGCGTCATGTCCCAGGCCGAGGCCCAGGACAGGGCGCGCGGCAGGGACTCGGTGAAGTCGCCCAGGTGGCGGGTGACGGCCGCGAGGGACTCGGTGTCCAGGCGCACCTTCGCGTACGAGAGGTCGTCGTCGTTGAGCAGCACGACGGCGGGGCGCTTCTTGCCGACGAGGGCCTCCACGGCGGTCAGCTCGCCGTCCACGTCCAGCTCGACCCGGTCGGTGCGGACGAGCTTGCCGTCCTGGAGGTCGTAGCAGCCGATGGCGATCCGGTGCGGGCGGAGCGTCGAGGCGCCCGTGGCACCGGCCGGCAGCGCCGGGGCCTCCTGCTTGACGGCGAAGGAGGTGATGGTGCCGGCGATGTCGACGTCGATCACCGGGCGCAGGACGTTGATGCCGGCGGTCTCCAGCCACGCCTTCGACCAGGTCTTCAGGTCGCGCCCGGAGGTCTCCTCCAGCGCGCCGAGCAGATCGGCGAGGCGGGTGTTGCCGAACGCGTGGCGCTTGAAATACGCCTGCACGCCGCGGAAGAACTCGTCCATGCCGACGTAGGCGACGAGCTGCTTGAGGACGGACGCGCCCTTGGCGTACGTGATGCCGTCGAAGTTGACCAGGACGTCGTCCAGGTCGCGGATCTCGGCCATGATCGGGTGCGTGGAGGGCAGCTGGTCCTGCCGGTACGCCCAGGTCTTCTCGGAGTTGGCGAAGGTCGTCCACGAGTGCGGCCAGCGGCTGCCCGGCGCGTACGCCTGGCAGGCGACGGAGGTGTACGTGGCGAACGACTCGTTCAGCCACAGGTCGTTCCACCACTCCATGGTCACCAGGTCGCCGAACCACATGTGGGCCAGCTCGTGGAGGATGGTCTCGGCGCGCCGCTCGTACGCGGCGTCGGTGGTCCGGGAGCGGAAGACGTACTGGTCGCGGATGGTCACCGCGCCCGCGTTCTCCATCGCGCCCGCGTTGAACTCCGGCACGAAGAGCTGGTCGTACTTGGCGAAGGGGTAGGCGTAGTCGAACTTCTCCTGGAACCAGTCGAAGCCCTGCCGCGTCACCTCGAAGATCGCGTCGGCGTCGAGGAACTCGGCGAGCGAGGGGCGGCAGTAGATGCCGAGCGGCACGCTGCGGCCGTTCCCCTCCCAGCTGCTGTGCACCGAGTGGTACGGGCCGGCGATCAGCGCCGTGATGTACGAGGAGATGCGCGGCGTCGGCTCGAAGCTCCAGACGGTGCCGGCGGGCTCGGGCGTGGGGGAGTTCGAGATCACGGTCCAGCCCTCGGGGGCCGTCACGGTGAACCGGAACGTCGCCTTCAGGTCGGGCTGCTCGAACGAGGCGAACACCCGGCGCGCGTCCGGCACCTCGAACTGCGTGTAGAGGTACGCCTGCTGGTCCACGGGGTCCACGAAGCGGTGCAGGCCCTCGCCCGTGTTCGTGTACGCGCAGTCCGCGACGACCTTCAGCTCGTTGCGCCCCGCCAGGAGGCCCGGCAGCGCGATCCGCGAGTCCACGAAGACCTCGGCGGCGTCCAGCGCGGTCCCGTTCAGCACGACCTCGCGCACAGACGGCGCCACCAGGTCGATGAACGACTCCGCGCCCGCCTCGGCGGCGTCGAAGCGCACGACGGTCTGCGACCGGTACGTGCCGCCCTCCTGCGCGCCGGAGAGATCGAGGTCGATCTCGTACGAGTCGACGGTGAGCAGGCGCGCCCGCCGCTGCGCCTCTTCGCGGGTCAGGTTCGTACCAGGCACCGGGGCATCTCCTTGTGTCGCGACTATTCCGGCCATCCTTCCACGTCGGGCAAGCGAATAAAGGGCGGGGCGGAGGCCCGTTCGAGCCGTCCGCCCCGCTGGTGCGCCCGCGCGCCGGGGGTCTCAGCCGCGCAGCTCGGCCGCGACCAGCTCCGCGATCTGGACGGCGTTCAGGGCCGCGCCCTTGCGCAGGTTGTCGTTGGAGAGGAACAGCGCGAGGCTGTTCGGGGCGGTCTCGTCGACGCGGATGCGGCCCACGTAGCTGGCGTCGCGGCCGGCGGCCTCCAGCGGGGTGGGGATCTCGGACAGCTCGACGCCGGGGGCCGCGCCCAGCAGCTCGTACGCGCGGCCGACGGTGAGCGGGCGCTCGAAGCGGGCGTTGACCTGGATCGAGTGGCCGGTGAAGACGGGGACGCGCACGCAGGTGCCGGAGACCTTGAGCTCAGGGATCTCCAGGATCTTGCGGGACTCGTTGCGGAGCTTCTGCTCCTCGTCGGTCTCGAAGCTGCCGTCGTCGACGATGGCGCCGGCCAGCGGCAGCACGTTGAAGGCGATGGGGCGCTTGTAGACGCCCGGCTCGGGGAACTCGACGGCCGAGCCGTCGTGGGTCAGCCCGGTGGCGCCGTCGGCGGCCTTGCGGACCTGCCCGTCCAGCTCCTCGACCCCGGCCAGCCCGGAACCGGACACGGCCTGGTACGTGGTGGCGACCAGCGCCGTCAGCCCCGCCTCGGCGTGCAGCGGGCGCAGCACGGGCATGGCGGCCATCGTGGTGCAGTTCGGGTTGGCGATGATGCCCTTGGGGCGGTCCGCCACGGCGTGCGGGTTGACCTCGGAGACGACGAGCGGCACCTCGGGGTCGAGCCGCCAGGCCGACGAATTGTCGATCACTACGGGGCCCTGCGCCGCGACCTTCTCCGCGAGCGCGCGGGAGGTGGCGCCGCCGGCCGAGAACAGCACGATGTCCAGGCCGGAGTAGTCCGCGGTGGAAGCGTCCTCGACGGCGATCTCGGTCCTGCCCCACGGCAGCATCCGCCCGGCGGACCGCGCGGAGGCGAACAGCCGCAGCTCCTCGACGGGGAAGTCACGCTCCGCGAGCACCTTGCGCATGACTCCGCCGACCTGGCCGGTGGCTCCGACGATTCCGATCCTCACGCTGACTCCTTCGCACGGTCCGACTCGATCTGACGCTGACCTGGACGACTCTGGCCTGGGCAAGCCGCTCCATCATGCGTCGGGGTGCAGCAGCTTTGTCCAATCTGTTGGAGGGGGGAGGGGGATCGAGGTGACGTGGATCACGGCGGCTGGGCGTGCCGCCCTGAGAGAGTGCTCTCAGAGGTCGAGGACAGAACGGACCGCGCGTTCGACGCGCTCCATCGTCTCCGGGGGGATCCGGCCCAGCGGCTTCGCGTTCTCGAAGCGGTGGGCGGCGTACTGGGTGAGGTTCACCGGTACGGCGACCGCCCGCACCGGGTCGGCGATGGGCACGGACAGCAGCGTGTCCGGGTAGGCCCCGGACGGGTGGAGGAGCAGGCACACGGCTGCCCGGTAGCTGTCGTTGGCCTCGTCGATGGAGAGCACGAGCACGGTGCGGGTGGCGTCGGCGAGCGGGAGCTCCCACACGGTTCCTCGCTTCAACGGATGTCTCCCGCGGGGTCGTCGCCGCCATCGTCGACGAGTAGGACGCCGCCCAGGGCGGCTTGGGCCTCGGCGGCTTCCTTGACCATCTGCCGCCGCAGCGTACGCACCATGTACGCGTTCAGCGAGAGGCCGGTGTCGGCAGCGGCCTTGCGTACGTCGGCGTCGAGGTCATCTGGTATGCGCACGGTGAATACACTCATGCCATCAATGTAGTGGTCGGCAGGCGAACCGCGTAGGACGCAGCGGCGGATACCGGGGCGCGTAGGGGCACCCAGGTACGTGACAACCGGGGCGGGCGCCCCATGCG
>NZ_JBHVHQ010000839.1:0-3771 GCF_042800135.1 Streptomyces sp. NPDC057654
CAGCAGCCGGTTGAGGTCGCGCACCCCCTCGGTGTCCGGGTCCTGCGCGTCGGGGTCGGCGACGCGCCCGAAGAAGAGCGTGTTGTCGATGACGATGAGACCGCCCTGCCGGACGAGCTCCAGCGAACTCTCGTAGTAGCGGGTGTAGTTTGCCTTGTCCGCGTCGATGAAGACGAAGTCGAAGGAGCCGGGCCCGTCATCGGCCAGCAGCTTGGCCAGGGTGTCGTTCGCGTCGCCGATCCGCAGGTCGATCCGCGGCTCGACCCCGGCGCGCCGCCAGTAGTCGGCGCCGAACGCCGGCCACCGGTCGTCGATGTCGCAGGTCACCAGGCGTCCGTCGGCCGGCAGGGCGCGGGCCAGGCACAGGGTGCTGTAGCCGGTGAAGGTCCCGATCTCCAGCACGGACCGGGCCCCGGTCAGCCCGGCGAGGAGGGCCAGCAGCTGTCCTTCCTCGGCCATCACCTGCATGGCCCGCCCGGCGGGCAGCACCGCGGTGGCCTCGCGCAGCTCCCGCAGAACGGTGTCGTCGCGCAGGGACACCTCCCTGACGTAGTCGAGCAGTTCACCGGTGGCGGCTGTCTGGTGGGCCATGGAAACGGCCTTCCCCTCTGCTGTGTGAATTTCCGCTGTGTGAATTCGTCGAAGCAGTCGAAGTGGTCGAAGTGGTCGAAGCAGTGGATGTGCGCGTTGCGGGGAACGGGGAGTCAGTGCCTCGCGGGCCCTTCCGCACGGCCCTCTTACACGGCCCGAGGCCCCGTCGTGCCCGTCGCCTGGAACACGTTCTGATGTCGGAAGGACTCGTGTTCCTGGGCCCGTTCTCGCGCGTATGCCTGGAGCAGCGCGTCGAGGCGGTAGCGCCCGGCGACGGGAGGGTGCAGCAGATGCGCCTCGACCAGCGTGTCGAGGGCGTCCTCGGCGCTCTCCTCGGAGCAGTTGAGCATGGCGGCGACCCTGCCGCGCGAGGTGTGTGCGGCGTTGGCCGCGCCCAGCGCGGTGAACACGGCGGCCGGATCGACGCCGTTCGCGGCGCGGCGCGGCAGCTCCGTGTGGCCCGCGTCCAGGCTGGGCCGCACGTCCAGGTCGCCTATCCGCAGTGCGTCCAGCAAGTGCGGTGCGTCGGTGAGCCGTTGGGCGAGGTCGCCGAGGCTCCAGTGCGGGCGGTCCAGTTGGCGGGCGCCCGCGATGCGCAGCGCCAGCGGCAGGCCCGCGCACATCGCCACGACCGTGCGCGCGGCCTGCGGTTCGGCTTCGACGCGGGCGGGTCCGACGAGTCTGCCCAGCAGCTCCAGGGATTCGCGCTCGTCCAGCGGCGGCAGTGCGACGGTGTGCGCGCCCTCCAGGTCGGTGAGGCGCCGGCGGCTGGTGACCAGCAGTCGGCTGCCTCCGCTGCCCGGTACCAGCGGGCGGATCTGCGCGGTGCTGTCGGCGTCGTCGAGGAGCACCAGCAGGCGGTTGCCGGCGGTGAGGGAGCGGTAGAGCACCTCGCGCTCGTTCTCGTCGGCGGGGATGTCGCCTCGCGGGACGCCGAGGGCGGCCAGGAACCGGTTCAGCACCTCCGCGGCGGCCAGCGGCCGCTTTCGGCCGCCGAGTCCGGCGTAGAGCTGGCCGTCGGGGAAGGACTCCCGCAGCGCGTGGGCCGCGTGCAGGGCGAGCGCGCTCTTCCCGGTGCCGCCCCGGCCGGTGACGACGGCCGTGCCGACGGAGCCGGTCGGCAGGCCGGTGGCCGTCAGTACGCGGCGCAGCCGTTCCAGCGGCTCGTCGCGTGCGGTCAATTCGGGCGGTACGGCGGGAAGTTGTGCGGGCTTCGGGCGCAGTGCGCTGTGCCAGGGGCGGGCCGCGGGCGGCGCCGGGCGCGTCACGGAAGCGGTCTGCCGGGCGGGCCGCCCTCTGCCGGTCCGTTCGTCGGGGCGGTCGTCGGCCGAGAGGATGCGGCGCTGGACCTCGCGGAGGTCGGCGCCGGGTTCGGCCCCGAGCTGCTCCACGAGCAGGTCCCTGGTGCGCTGGTAGAGGGCGAGCGACTCGGACTGCCGGCCGGAGCGGAAGAGGGCGAGCATCAGCTTGCCGACGAGCGCTTCGCGCAGCGGGTTCTCCCTGACCAATCGCCAGAGCTCCGGGACGAGTTCGGCGTGCCGGCCGAGCGCCAGCTCGGCGTCGAAGCGCAGCTCCGTCGTCTGGAGCCGCAGCTCCTGGAGGTAGCGGCCCTCGACGTCGCGCAGGGTCTGGGACGGCACGTTGACCAGGGGCTCGTCGCGCCAGCCGGCGAGGGCCTCGGTGAGTTCGGCGCAGGAGTCCTCCATGTTGCCGACGTCGGCGTGGGCGGCCGCGCGGTGGCGGTGCGCGGTGAAGCGGCCGAGGTCGCTCTCGTCCTCGCCGAGCGCGATCAGGTAGCCCGGCGCGCGGGTGATGATGCGCGCGGACGCCTGCTCGCCGAGGACCTGCCGCAGCCGCATGACGTAGGTGCGTATGGTCGCGGCGGCGCTGGGCGGTGGGGATCCGTCCCAGACGTAGCCCGCGATCCGGTCCACGGAGACCACGTGGTTGACATTGAGCAACAGCGTCGCCAGGACGACGCGTTGCCTGGGGGCCGATACGTACACCTCCCGCGCGTTCAGCCGGACGGAAAGCGGGCCGAGCAGCAAGAATTCCAACGAACTCCCCATTCGTCCTGTTCGTCACGCAGGAGTCGTGACGGAGCGGGCCGTCTGGCGGTTCGCGGGCCCGTCGGCCAACGACGTCGAGCGAGACCTCCAGCATCTTGGGAGCGCTCTGAACCGGTCAACGATATGCCGAGATGTTTAGGCATATTCCTAGAGCCCTTACCGGGGGGCCATGTCATGTTTGACCTCTCCGTAGCCTGTTTTGTCCGTTTAGCGCGCTTGTGTGCCGCCCGGCGCGGCGCGCTGGAGATCGTTTCTGAATCAAATTCAAGCCGCCGCTCTCCGGCCCGCATCCCGGCCTTTCCCTGCGGGTTCACGCGAATTCAGATGGATGAGCGGTATTCGAAGTGCAAGTGTTCGAATTGATTTGCGCCCTTGCTGAGATTCAGCGGGGCGTGGCAGGGTGGGAATCACCGTACCCAGATCCTTCGGATCTGTGGAACCGTGAAGGGAAAATCCAGGCGACATGACTTCCTTACCCTCCGACAGCGGCCTTTGGTGCAGGCGCTTCCACCCCTCCCCGGCGGCGACGAGCCGCCTTGTGTGCTTCCCGCACGCGGGCGGCTCGGCGTCCTTCTACTTCCCGGTCTCCGGAGAATTGCGGGGCCCGACGGATGTCCTGGCCGTGCAGTATCCGGGACGGCAGGACCGCCGGGCGGAGCCGACCGTCGACGACCTCCGGGCCCTGGCCGACGAGGTGTTCGCGGCGCTCCGCGACTGGACCGGCCTGCCGCTGACCTTCTTCGGCCACAGCATGGGCGCCCTCGTCGCCTTCGAGGTGGCCCGGCGGTTCGAGGACGCGGGGCAGGGGATCGAGCACCTCTTCGTCTCCGGCCGCCGCGGCCCCGCGGTGCCGCACGAGGAGCGCCTGCACCTGCGCAGCGACGACGGCATCGTGGCCGCGGTCCGGGAGATGAGCGGCACGGACGAGAGCCTCCTGGAGGACGAGGAGCTGGTCCGCATGATGCTGCCCGCCCTCCGCGGCGACTTCCGCGCCGTGGAGACCTACCGCGGCGAGGCCGACGCGCTGCTCCAGTGCCCGATCACCGCCCTGGCGGGGGACCGGGACCCCAGGGCGCCCCTCGACGAGGTGCGCGAATGGAAGGCCCATACC
>NZ_JBHVHQ010000840.1:0-3769 GCF_042800135.1 Streptomyces sp. NPDC057654
CGGCGCGGGCGGTGTCGCCGTGTGCTCGACCGGCCTCATCGGCGTCCTGCTCCCGATGGACAAGCTCCTCCCGCGCATCCACCTGGCCGTCGCCCAACTCGCGCCGCACGGCGGGGAGAAGGCCGCCATCGCCATCAAGACCACCGACTCCGTGCACAAGACCGCGGTCGCCGAGGGCGACGGCTGGTGCGTCGGCGGCATGGCCAAGGGCGCGGGCATGCTCGCGCCCGGCCTCGCCACCATGCTCGTCGTGCTGACCACCGACGCCGACGTGGACGCGGCCCGGCTGGACGAGGCGCTGCGCGCCGCGACCCGCACCACCTTCGACCGGGTCGACTCCGACGGCTGCATGTCCACCAACGACACCGTGCTGCTGCTGGCCTCCGGCGCGTCCGAAGTGACGCCCGGCGAGGACGAGTTCGCCGAGGCCGTACGGTCCGTCTGCGACGACCTCGCCCGGCAGCTCATCGGCGACGCCGAGGGCGCGTCCAAGGACATCCGCATCGAGGTCGTGGGCGCCGCGAGCGAGGACGACGCGGTGGAGGTCGGCCGGTCCATCGCCCGTAACAACCTCCTCAAGTGCGCCATCCACGGCGAGGACCCCAACTGGGGCCGCGTCCTGTCCGCGATCGGCACCACCGCCGCCGCCTTCGACCCCGACGAGCTGAACGTCGCCATCAACGGCGTCTGGGTCTGCGAGAAGGGCTCGGTGGGCGAGGACCGCGAACTCGTCGACATGCGCTACCGGGAGGTCCGGATCACCGCCGACCTCTCCGCGGGCGCCGAGACCGCCGTCATCTGGGCCAACGACCTCACCGCCGACTACGTCCACGAGAACAGCGCGTATTCCTCATGAGCACCCGCAAGCACACCGCCCTGCCCAAGGCCCGCACCCTCATCGAGGCGCTGCCCTGGCTCACCCGCCACAACGGCAAGACCGTCGTCATCAAGTTCGGCGGCAACGCCATGGTCGACGAGGAGCTGAAGGCGGCCTTCGCCCAGGACGTCGTCTTCCTGCGGCAGGCCGGGCTCAAGCCCGTCGTCGTGCACGGCGGCGGCCCGCAGATCACCGCCCAGTTCGACAAGCTCGGGCTGGTCACGGAGTTCAAGGCCGGGCTGCGCGTGACGACGCCGGAGGCGATGGACGTCGTACGGATGGTGCTGGCGGGCCAGGTGCAGCGCGAGCTGGTCGGCCTCCTCAACCAGCACGGTCCGCTCGCCGTCGGCCTGACCGGCGAGGACGCGCACACCATGAGCGCCACTAAGCGGTACGCCGAACTCGACGGCGAGCGCGTCGACATAGGCCGGGTCGGGCAGATCACCCGGATCGACGCGGGCGCCGTCCAGGCGCTCCTCGACGACGGCCGCATCCCCGTGATCTCCTCCATCGCCCGCAGCGAGGACGACGGCCACGTCTACAACGTGAACGCCGACACCGCCGCCGCCGCGCTCGCCGCCGCCCTCGGCGCCGAGACGCTCATGGTCCTCACCGACGTCGAGGGCCTGTACGCGGACTGGCCGAGCAGTGACGACGTGATCAGCCAGCTCACCGCGCGCGAGCTGGAGAAGCTGCTGCCGGAGCTGGCCAGCGGCATGGTGCCCAAGATGGAGGGCTGCCTGTACGCGGTGCGCAACGGCGTCACCACCGCCCGCGTGATCGACGGCCGCGTCCAGCACTCGATCCTGCTGGAGATCTTCACCGACGAAGGAATCGGCACGATGGTCGTGCCCGACGAGGAGCCCGACGAGGCGAAGGAGGAGAAGGCGGCATGACGGACACCACAGGCTCGGGCACAGCCACGGGCACAATCATGGGCACAGCCGCGGGCACAGCCGCGGGCACGGCCGCGGGCACGGCCGCGGAGACCAACGCCGGCCTGACGCGGCGCTGGCAGGGCGCGCTCATGGACAACTACGGCACGCCCCGCATCCCGCTCGTGCGAGGCGAGGGCGCGAAGGTCTGGGACGCCGACGGCAAGGAGTACGTCGACTTCGTCGGCGGCATCGCCGTGAACGCCCTCGGCCACGCCCACCCCGCGGTCGTACGGGCCGTCTCCGACCAGATCGCCACCCTCGGCCACGTCTCCAACCTCTTCACCGCCGAACCCCCGGTGGCGCTCGCCGAACGCCTCCTCGCGCTCTTCGGCCGCACCGGGCGCGTCTACTTCTCCAACTCCGGCGCGGAGGCCGTCGAGGCCGCGTTCAAGATCGGCCGGCTCACGGGCCGTACGCACATGGTCGCCGCGTCGGGCGGCTTCCACGGCCGCACCATGGGCGCCCTCGCGCTCACCGGCCAGCCGAAGAAGCAGCAGCCGTTCCTACCGCTGCCCGGCGACGTCACCCACGTCCCGTACGGCGACATCGAGGCGCTGCGCGCGGCGGTCACCGACCAGACGGCGCTGCTCGTCCTGGAGCCGGTCCAGGGCGAGAACGGCGTCGTCGTGCCCCCGGACGGCTATCTGGCGGCGGCCCGCGAGATCACCCGCGCCACGGGGACGCTGCTGGCGCTGGACGAGATCCAGACCGGCATCGGCCGTACGGGGCACTGGTTCGCGCACCAGGCGCAGGGCGTCGAGCCGGACGTCGTCACCCTCGCCAAGGGGCTCGGCGGCGGCCTGCCGATCGGCGCGACCGTGGCCTTCGGCGCGGCGGCCGACCTGCTGACGCCCGGTCAGCACGGCTCGACGTTCGGCGGCAACCCCGTCGCGTGCGCCGCGGCGCTGGCCGTCCTGGACACGCTGGCGGCCGACGGAGCACTGGCCGGAGTGACGCGTTCCGGGGAGCGGCTGCGTGACGGGATCGCGTCCCTCGGACACCCGCTCGTCGACCGGGTCCGCGGCGCGGGCCTGCTGCTGGGTATTGTCCTCACCGAGCCCCTCGCACCGAAGGTGCAGCAGGCAGCGCAGGAAGCGGGTCTCCTGGTGAACGCGGTCGCGCCCGACGTGGTGCGGCTCGCCCCGCCGCTGATCATCGCCGATGATGAGGTGGAGACGCTGCTGCGGGCGCTGCCCGCCGTCCTCGACGCGGCGCACGGGGCACACGCGGCCGACACGGCCGACGGGGAACGACGATCCGAGGACTGACACAACGATGACCGAGGCGCAGGAGACCGAGACGGCCCGGACGGCCGAGGCCGCGGAGACGGCCCAGGGCGGTCCGGCCGTGCCGCAGACCCGCACCGCACGCCACCGCCGGATCGTGGACATCCTCAGCCGGCAGCCCGTGCGGTCGCAGAGCCAGCTGGCCAAGCTGCTCGCGGACGACGGCCTCTCCGTCACCCAGGCCACGCTCTCGCGCGACCTCGACGAGCTGGGCGCGGTCAAGATCCGCAACACCGGCGGCGAACTGATCTACGCGGTGCCCTCCGAGGGCGGCGACCGCACGCCCCGCGCCCCGCTCGGCGAGTCCGCCACCGAGGGCCGCATGGCGCGGCTCGCAGGCGAACTGCTGATCTCGGCGGAGGCCTCCGCCAACCTCGTGGTGCTGCGCACCCCGCCCGGCGCCGCCCAGTTCTTCGCCTCGGCCATCGACCAGGCGGGCGTCCACGAGATCATCGGCACCATCGCGGGCGACGACACGCTCCTGCTGATCAGCCGCGACCCGGCGGGCGGCCAGGCCCTCGCCGACCATCTGCTGCGGCTGGCCCAGAACCAGAAGGCGAGCTGACGCGAGCGCGTCCCCACGGCCGCCCGTATCCCGCCCGTATCCGAGGAATCGGGTGCGGGCGGCCGTACACGCGAAAGGGCCCGACGGCCGGATTGAATCCGGC
>NZ_JBHVHQ010000841.1:0-3760 GCF_042800135.1 Streptomyces sp. NPDC057654
GCCTACCACTACCTCGGCACCCCGACCCCCCACTTCTGGGGCGAGGGCTACGACCTCCCCCGGACAGCACCACTGCTCCACGCGATCAGCGGTTACGGCTGGCTCGGCGTCGAGGCGTTCTTCCTGATCAGCGGCTTCGTCATCTGCATGAGCTGCTGGGGTCGCACCCCGGCGCAGTTCGCCGTCTCCCGTATCGCCCGGCTCTTCCCGCTGTACTGGGCCGTCGTCCTGCTGATCGTCGCCGTAGGCACGGTCGCCACGCTCGCCGGACAGCGGTACGGGGCTCCCATCGACCTGCGCACCACCCTGGGCAACCTGACGATGATCCCCAGCCCGCTCGGCCTGGACTTCACCGCCGGTGTCGCCTGGACACTATGGGTGGAAGCCCGCTTCTATCTCCTCATGGGCGCGCTGACGCTGATCGGCCTGACCTACCGACGCACCGTGGCCTTCGGGTTCCTCTGGCTCGTCCTGGCGTCCATCGGCCGCGAACTGCACTCCGCCGCCCTGGACGAACTCCTGCTCAGCCAGTACACCGGACTCTTCGTGGCCGGCATCGCGCTCTACCTGATGCACCGCTTCGGGCCCGACCTGCTCCTGTGGCTCCTGGCCGGCTTCGCCTGGTGCTACACCCTGACCGTCCTGGACGACCGCGTCGCCGCACACGCCGCCTCCAGCTGGCCGGTCAGCGCGGCCGTCCTCACCGGGTTCTTCGTCCTGCTCACCCTGGCCGGCCCCGGCCCGCTGCGCCACCTCCCATGGCGCCCCCTCGTCTACGCCGGCGCCCTGACCTACCCCTTCTACCTGGTCCACCAGAGCCTGGGCATACCCGTCACCCGCGGCATCCTCAAAACGCTTCCCGGTCTCGGCCTGCTCCCCGCGATCGGCCTCGGGATCTTCCTCTCCCTGCTGCTGGCCGCCGCGCTGAACCGCCTGGTCGACCGCAGACTCGGCCGCCTCCTGCGCCGCCGTCTCACCACCGCCCTCGATCCCCGCCGCACCGCCCCGAACCGGCCCACACCACGGGCCGCTCCCCGCGCGTCACCGGAAGAAGGGTGACCCGGCCCTCGCCACCCGCTCGACTACCGCACGCCGTCGCCGCGCGTGGTGTCGCCACGCCGCCTGGCCCGAGACGCTGCCGAGCAGTACACCGCCCTCGGCGCGGCCCCCGACATCGACGGGTGGCCGCACAGGGGACAGCACCGTTGAAGCGCCGGCCCGATGACCCCGGACACACCGTCATCGGGCCGGCCTTCCCCAGAGGTCCACATCAGCGGTCGGACACAGGCTCAGTCCGCCCGGAGGGGCTCAGAAGGGCTTGAACTCGTCGTACTCCTGCTCCGCCTCGTCCCGCGCGTCGGCGCGGTCCCGGCGGCGCTGCGCGGCC
Organism: Streptomyces sp. NPDC057654; assembly: GCF_042800135.1. NCBI lineage: Bacteria > Bacillati > Actinomycetota > Actinomycetes > Kitasatosporales > Streptomycetaceae > Streptomyces > Streptomyces sp. NPDC057654. The sequence continues at coordinate 1,388 of NZ_JBHVHQ010000841.1, forward strand.
GGCCGCGGCTCCTCCATCCGGTGGTCCTCGCCGCGGCGGCCGAGCATCTCCGCGCCCGCGGCCATGGTCGGCTCCCAGTCGAAGACGACGGAGTCCTCGTCGCTGCCGATCGCGACGCCGTCGCCCGCGCGGGCGCCCGCCTTGAGCAGGGCGTCCTCGACGCCGAGGCGGTTCAGCCGGTCGGCGAGGTAGCCGACGGCCTCGTCGTTGTTGAAGTCGGTCTGGCGCACCCAGCGCTCGGGCTTCTCGCCGCGCACCCGGTAGATGCCGTCGTCGTCGGCGGCGACCGTGAAGCCCGCGTCGTCCACGGCCTTCGGGCGGATGACGATGCGGGTCGCCTCCTCCTTGGGCTTGGCGGCGCGCGCCTCGGCCACGATGCCCGCGAGCGCGAAGGACAGTTCCTTCAGGCCCAGCCGGGAGACGGCCGACACCTCGAAGATCTGGAAGCCGCGGGCCTCCAGCTCGGGCCGGATGATGTCGGCGAGGTCCTTGCCGTCGGGGATGTCGACCTTGTTGAGGACGACGATCCGCGGCCGGTCCTCCAGCCCGCCGTACTCGGCGAGCTCCGCTTCGATCTGGTCGAGGTCGGAGAGCGGGTCGCGCTCCGACTCCAGCGTCGCCGTGTCCAGTACGTGCACGAGCACCGAGCAGCGCTCGACGTGCCGCAGGAACTCCAGGCCGAGGCCCTTGCCCTGGCTGGCGCCGGGGATGAGGCCGGGCACGTCGGCGATGGTGTAGACGGTCGAACCGGCCGTCACCACGCCGAGGTTGGGCACCAGGGTGGTGAAGGGATAGTCGGCGATCTTCGGCTTGGCGGCCGAGAGCACCGAGATCAGCGAGGACTTCCCGGCGCTGGGGAAGCCGACGAGCGCGACGTCCGCGACGGTCTTGAGCTCCAGGACCACGTCGCCGGAGCTGCCCGGCTCGCCGAGCAGCGCGAAGCCGGGGGCCTTGCGGCGGGCGGAGGCCAGCGCGGCGTTGCCGAGGCCGCCGCGGCCGCCCTGGGAGGCGACGAAGGTGGTGCCCTCGCCGACGAGGTCGGCGACGACCTCGCCCTTCTTGTCGAGCACGACGGTGCCGTCCGGCACCGGCAGGACCAGGTCGCCGCCGTCCTTGCCGGAGCGGTTGCCGCCCTCGCCGGGCTTGCCGTTGGTGGCCTTGCGGTGCGGGCTGTGGTGGTAGTCCAGGAGGGTGGTGACCGACTGGTCGACGACCAGGATCACATCTCCGCCCCGTCCGCCGTTGCCGCCGTCCGGGCCGCCGAGCGGCTTGAACTTCTCACGGTGCACGGAGGCGCAGCCGTGGCCCCCGTTACCCGCGGCGACATGCAGCTCGACGCGGTCCACGAAGGTGGTCATGACGGTTGCCTCCAGATAAGGACGGGATTGTTCTCTCGTACTAACACGCCGAGGGCGGACCCGCTTCCCGTCGCCGGGAAAGCCTGGTCCGCCCTCGGAAAAGGTGCTGGGTCGTGCCGGAAGCTGATTACTCAGCGATCGGGACGATGTTCACTACCTTGCGACCACGGTGGGTGCCGAACTGCACCGCACCGGCGGCCAGCGCGAACAGGGTGTCGTCGCCACCGCGACCGACGCCCGAGCCCGGGTGGAAGTGGGTGCCGCGCTGGCGGACCAGGATCTCGCCGGCGTTGACGGCCTGACCGCCGAAACGCTTGACGCCGAGCCGCTGGGCATTGGAGTCGCGACCGTTCCGAGTGGACGATGCGCCCTTCTTGTGTGCCATGTCTCCTCAGTCCCTTACTTAGCAGCCGCGTCGATGCCGGTGATCTTGATCGCCGTGTACTGCTGGCGGTGACCGATCCGCTTGCGGTAGCCGGTCTTGTTCTTGTACTTCAGGATGTCGATCTTGGCACCCTTGTGGTGGTCCACGATCTCGGCCTGGACCTTGACGCCGGCCAGCACCCACGGGTCGCTGGTGACCGCGTCGCCGTCGACGACGAGCAGCGTCGAGAGCTCGACCGCGTCGCCTACGTTGCCGGTGGAAATCTTGTCGACCTCAAGGACGTCACCGACAGCAACCTTGTGCTGACGGCCGCCGCTACGCACGATTGCGTACACGCGGATCTCACTCTCTCGCTAGTAAACGGGACCTCTGATGCCAGCCGCTCACACGGTCCGCGAACGGTCCGTGAGATCCGAATGGACGAGCGGCCTCTACCGGCGGAGCCGGAAGGGATGTGCTCAGGGGTTTGGCGCGTTACACACGCCGACGGTCCAGGGTACGGGGCCCTTGACCATGGGGTCAAACCGATGCGGCGCGGGAAGACCGCGCCGCTGTCCGTACGAGCGTACGGGCTCGCCCGCGCCTCCTCCGATACGGGCGAGGGGTACGGGCGAGGGTACGGGCCGGGGC
>NZ_JBHVHQ010000842.1:0-3759 GCF_042800135.1 Streptomyces sp. NPDC057654
GCGCTGGAGCGCTACGGCTACCGTGTCACCTCCGCCGGTGACGGACTGACAGGTCTCGAACTGTTCCGGCAAGGCGGACACGATCTGCTGCTGCTGGACATCATGCTGCCGGAACTCGACGGCATCGGACTGTGCCGCCGGATCAGGGAGACCAGCACGGCCCCGATCCTGATGATGTCGGCCCGCGGCGACACACCGGACATCGTGTCCGGCCTGGAATCGGGCGCCGACGACTACGTCGTCAAGCCGGTCGACACCGCCGTGCTGGTGGCCCGCATTCGATCCCTGCTGCGCCGTGCCACGTTCGCGCCGGCCGCGGCGGCAGCGGAGCCCGGCACCGCGATGGCGGTGCCGGGCGAATCCATGGTCCCCCTGCCGGAGAGCCCGTCCCGTCCTGACAGGGACGCCCGACTCGTCTTCGGGGACCTGGCCGTCGATACGGCCGGCCTGGAGGTGTTCGTCGGCGGCGAGCCGGTCGCGCTGGCCCCCACCGAACTCCGGCTGCTGCTGGAATTCGTCGCCCACCCGGGCATCGTCCTGGACCGGCAGGCCCTGCTGCGCAACGTGTGGGACTACGGCTGGGACGGCGACAGCCGCGTGGTCGACCTGTGCGTGCAGCGGCTGCGGAAGAAGATCGGAGCCGGGCGCATCGAGACGGTCCGGGGCTTCGGCTACAAGTTGAAGAGCTGAGGAGTTGAGATGGGAGCCCGGCGATCCCTGCTCAACTGGCGCTCGCTGCGCTGGAAGATCGCCCTCCTGGTAACCGTGGCGTGCTGCGGCATCGCGCTGACGGTCGGGCTGCTGGTGCACCGCAGTACGTACGCATGGTCCATGAACGACGGGAAGGCCAAGGCGCGCGACGCCCTGGACGCCGCCCTTGCGGGCAGAGGCGGGGCGCGCCTGGTGGGTCCCGAGGACATGCCGGCGGCTCTGGTGCGAACGGTCCGGGAGAACGGGGACGGCCACCTGTACGACGAGAGCCACGAGTACCAGGCGCGGATGTGGTTCGGTGAACGGACGCCCGATGGCCTGGTGGCGACCTCGATCGACATGGGCCCCGACCAGCTCAGCCGCCGCGCCCTGGACCGGCACATGTGGAAATACTCGCTGGTCGCGCTGGCCGTCATCGTTCCGCTGTCCGCCCTCGCCGCCGAACTCCCCAACCGGCGACTGCGGCGGGTGGCGCGCACCGCCCGGCGCATCACCTCCGGCGACCTGGCCGCCCGAACCGGGACGGGCGGCCGGGGGAAGGGCGACGAGATCACCGAAATCTCGGCCACCGTCGACTCGATGGCCGACAGCCTTCAGGACCGCCTGCGCAGCGAACAGCGCTTCACCGCCGACGTCGCCCACGAACTGCGCACCCCGTTGATGGGCCTCGTCACCTCCGCCGAACTGATCCCCGAGAGCGAGGCCACCGATCTCGTCAGAGGCCGGGTACGAGTGCTGCGCACCCTCGTCGAAGACCTGCTGGAAATCTCCCGCCTCGACGCCGGCGCCGAACACGCCGACCTGCGGCCCATCGCCCTCCCGGACATGGTCCGGGACTCACTCGCCCGCACCGGCCTCGAAGCGCGCCTTACGGCCGACACCGCGCCGCCCGCCGTGGTGGAAACAGACCCCCGCCGTCTCGACCGCATCCTCGCCAACCTGATCGTCAACGCTCACCGACACGGCGCCGCCCCGGTAGAGATCACCGTCGAGGGCACGACGGTTGTCGTCCGCGACCACGGCCCCGGTTTTCCCGACGCCCTTCTCGCCGAGGGGCCGCAGCGCTTCCGCACCGGAGCAGCCGAACGCGGGCGCGGCCACGGCCTCGGCCTCACCATTGCCTCCGGCCAGGCCAAGGTCATTGGCGCGACTTTGGTCTTCTCGAACGCCGCTGGCGGCGGGGCCGTCGCCATGATTTGGCTGCCGCCGGTCGGCTGACGCCGGTGACCCGCCGCTAACTGGGGGTGTCGTACAGCCCTGCCTTGGCGGCGCGTATGAAGGTGCGGAGGCTGGCGGGGGTGGTGGTGAGGACGATGTCGGGGGCGTCGCTTTCGCGGAGCTTGATGACGTTGGGGATCTCGGCGGCTGCGTTCAGACAGTTGGCACCTTGAGCGCTGTACGAGGATGTTTGCCAGTCGCCGGGAGCCTCGGCGACATAGAGGCAGTTGGCTCCTTCCTGGCTGTAGGAGGACTTTTGCCAGACGTGGGTCGGCACTATTGCTTCCCTTCAGAGACTCTGGGCGATGCTGCGGATCAGATCGCGGGATGCCTCTGGTTTGAGCGCGTAGCTTTCGAGGCGGTCCAGCACACTCCGGTATTTCACGAGGTGGGCTTCCGCGTCGAGTAGTTCGTTGCCGTGGTCAGTGTCGAGGTGGACCGTATCGAGTTGGGGTACCGAGCCGCCGAAATAGACAATGGGCTGGCCAGAACCGTGGAGAGTGCCGGCGCCGAACGGGATCACCATGACCGTGACGTTCTCCCGCTCTCCCATCTCGATGAGGTGCTGAAGCTGGCCCCGAGTTACGTCCGAGCCACCAAATCCCATATGCAGAGCTGCCTCATGGACGATCGCCGTCAACGGGGTCGGATTGTCCCCGTCGAGAATTCCCTGCCGCCTGATCCGGAACGAGAGCCGGTGTTCCACGGCGTGCGGTGGAAGCTGTGGGACCGTCGAGTCGAAGAGCACGCGCGCGTGGTCCCTGGTCTGGAGTAGTCCAGGCATGTGAACCATGGTCGCGATGCGCACATGTGTGGCGTGGTGTTCGAGTTCGGCGAGGTCGAGGAGCCCGGCGGGGAGGACCTCCCGCTCTTGGTCCCACCACCCTCGATACTGACGTCCAGTCAGTTCCGTCAGTGCCGCGACGTATTCGGCGTCCGCGCAGTTGTACAGGGCGGCCAGTTCCCGGACCCGGTTCGCGCTCACCGCATAGCGGCCCGATTCCATGGTGCTGATCCGCGACTGGTTGGCACCGGCGAGCGCGCCCGCCTGGGTGGCTGACAGGTCCACGCGCTCGCGGAGTCTGCGCAACTCCGCACCCAAGCGCCGCTGTCGAACAGTCGGTGGACGGTTGGTCGGGGCCATGGTGGTCCCTCTCTGCCTCGGGCGAGATGTGTTGGCGTCACCCTAATGGAGGGTGTTGAGACTCATCGCGGCAAATCTCGATATTCATCTCAAGGTTCACGCTACGGTGTGACCCGAGCCACTTCGGCTGGCGCGGCCGTGCCGTGCGTGCACAACTGCGCCCTGGTCCAAATCCCCCTCCTGACGGGAGACTTCCATGGCCAAAACACCCCCACAGCAGCCCGCGTTCAATCCCTTGACGCTCGATCAGGAACTCTGCGCACTCGCACTAGTTGACGCACCACGCATCTTCGCCATCGTCCAGGAGTGGGACACGGACACGGAGGACCCGGACGGGGAAGTCGTCGCCTGGGGGCTGGCCTACGAGGACGGGCGCGTCCACGTAGTCAGTGCTGGGGGTCGTACGCAGTACAGGCTCAACTCGCCCGAGCGGGCGGTCCACTGGTTCGGCCGGGAGTCCGGGGTAACGGCTCGCATCGTGTGGTTCGCACCCCCGGCGAACCCGGCGTTCGAGCGAGCCGAGGCGGCGTAATGCGGGGCGGGCCGGGGTGACCCGCACGGGAGTGCCCCGGCCCGCCCTGCTGTGCCGTTGGCTGCTGCCGCGTGGGGCGGTATTCGGCTCGGTCGACTGCCGGTTTCGTCTCGGACCCTCCGGGTCCACGGCGCCGGCAGCGGGAGGGAGGGGG
>NZ_JBHVHQ010000843.1:0-3749 GCF_042800135.1 Streptomyces sp. NPDC057654
CTCGCCGCGTCCGGGAAGTTCGCGGAGCGCCTGGGCCGCGGACCGCTCCACGCTGACGGCGCTGCCCTTCGCGACGAGCTTCAACACCGGGCACGGCACCGGCTGGTACGAGCGCGGCGAGCGCACCGGCGACGCCCCCTGGAACCACCTGGGGCTCCAGGACCGGCTGCCCGGCCGCCGCTGGGTGATCCACACGGACGGGTCGCGTCCGCAGGTCTCCTTCGACTTTTCGGATGCCTGGCGCGGTGGGACCAGCCTGCTCGTAGACGGCGCGCTCGGCTCGCCCGCGACCGTCGAGCTGTTCACGGCGCGGCTGCCCATTTCGGACACCACCGTCGTGGAGCTTGCCCACCGCACCGACCCCGGTTCGGGCGGCGTACGCGTGGAGCTGGCCGTCTCGACGGAGGAGCCCTACCGCTTCACCTACATCGACGCGGGCGTCCTTCCCGCGGGCGGCCGGGGCTGGTCCACCGCCACGCTCCGCCTGGGCCGGGCGCTGCGCGGCGCGAAGGCCCGTACGCTGCGCGCCGTCGGAATCCGCCTCACCGCCGCGGACGGCGCTCCGGTCCGCTGGCGGCTGGGCTCCCTCGCGATCCGCGACACGCAAGCGTCCGGACCGCGCAGGCCCGGCGGCCTCAAGGTGACCGCCGCGCGCCGCGGCGCGGACGGCACGGCGGCGCTGCGGCTGTCCTGGGGCCGGGCGAGCGGCCCCGTACGCCATTACGAACTGCACCAGGTCCTGCCGGGCGGCGCGCGCCGCTTCCTCGGCGGGACCTGCGGGACGGCCTTCTACGTGCCGTCGCTGCGGCGCGCGTCCCAGGAGGCGGCCACCCGGGTCGAGCTCCGTACGGTGGACGAGCTGTTCGCCTCATCAGACCCTGTTTTCACCACGTTCCACTGGTAGCTCTCGCTAAGGAATCCCTTCCATGCACAACGATCGTTCCATCACCGAAGCCCGCCTCAAGCGGGTCCTGGACGAGCGCATCCGCCCCGCCCTCTACCCCGAGTCGGTGCCGCTGACCGTCGGCGTGTGGAACGCGCCCGGCGAGCCCGTACCCGTCGAGGAGGGGATCGCCGCCGCCCGTACGCCGATCGAGGTGGGCGCCCCCTGGGGCCCGCCGTGGGGCACCAGCTGGTTCACCGTCACCGGGACCGTGCCCGCCGCGTGGGCGGGGCGGACCGTGGAGGCCGTGCTCGACCTCGGCTTCGACGAGAACATGCCCGGCTTCCAGTGCGAGGGCCTCATCTACCGGCCCGACGGCACCCCGGTCAAGGGCCTCAACCCGCGCAACCAGTGGGTGCGGATCGGGGCGCCGGCCGAGGGCGGGGAGAAGGTGGAGCTGCACATCGAGGCGGCCTCCAACCCCGTGCTGCTCGACTACCACCCCTTCCTCCCCACCGAGCTCGGCGACAAGGAGACCGCGGGCAGCGAGCCGCAGTACAAGCTGGCGCGGATGGACCTCGCGGTCTTCGACGAGGCCGTGTGGGAGCTGATCCAGGACCTGGAGGTGCTGGGCGAGCTGATGGCCGAGCTGTCCACGGACTCGCCGCGCCGCTGGGAGATCCTGCGGGCCGTGGAGCGGGCGCTGGACGCCGTCGACCTCCAGGACGTGGGCGGCACGGCCGCGCGCGCCCGCGAGGAGCTCACCGAGGTGCTGTCCGCCCCGGCGCACGCCTCCGCGCACCGCATCAGCGCGATCGGCCACGCGCACATCGACTCGGCGTGGCTGTGGCCGCTGCGCGAGACGGTCCGCAAGGTGGCCCGTACGACGTCGAACATGACGGCGCTGCTGGAGGACGAGCCGGAGTTCGTCTACGCGATGTCGCAGGCCCAGCAGTTCGCGTGGATCAAGGAGCACCGGCCGGAGGTCTACGCCAAGGTCAAGAAGGCCGTGGCCGAGGGCCGGTTCGTGCCGGTGGGCGGCATGTGGGTGGAGTCGGACACCAACATGCCCGGCTCCGAGGCGCTGGCCCGGCAGTTCGTGCACGGCAAGCGGTTCTTCATGGACGAGTTCGGGATCGAGCCGCAGGAGGTCTGGCTGCCGGACACCTTCGGCTACTCGGCGTCGCTGCCGCAGATCGTCAAGCAGGCGGGCGCCAAGTGGTTCCTGACGCAGAAGATCTCGTGGAGCCAGACCAACAAGTTCCCGCACCACACCTTCTGGTGGGAGGGGCTGGACGGCACCCGCGTCTTCACGCACTTCCCGCCGATGGACACGTACAACGCGCAGCTCTCCGGCAAGGAGGTCGCACACGCGGTCGCCAACTTCCAGGAGAAGGGCAGCGCGACGCGGTCGATCGCGCCGACCGGCTGGGGCGACGGCGGCGGCGGCACGACCCGCGAGATGCTGGCGCGCGCCAAGCGCCTGAAGGACCTGGAGGGTTCGGCGAAGGTCGTCTTCGAGAAGCCCTCGGAGTTCTTCGAGAAGGCGCACGCGGAGTACCAGCACGCCCCCGTGTGGGTCGGTGAGCTGTACCTGGAGCTGCACCGGGCGACGCTGACCAGCCAGGCGAAGACGAAGCAGGGCAATCGGCGCTCCGAGCACCTGCTGCGCGAGGCGGAGCTGTGGGCGTCGACGGCCGCGGTGCGGGCCGGGTTCGCCTACCCGTACGAGCGGCTGGACCGGCTGTGGAAGGCCGTGCTGCTGCTCCAGTTCCACGACATCCTGCCGGGCACCTCGATCGCGTGGGTGCACCGCGAGGCGGCGGAGCGGTACGCGGCGATCGGCGCGGAGCTGACCGAGATCATCGAGGGGGCGCAGGCGGCCCTCGCCGGGGACGCCGCCGCCGGTACGTCCGTGGTCTTCAACGCGGCCCCGCACACCCGTGCCGGGGTCGCGGCGGGCGGCGCCGAGGTGTCGGCCGAGAGCGGCCGGCCGGTGTCGGCCGAGGCCCGCGAGGACGGCTCGTTCGTGCTGGAGAACGGGCTGCTGCGGGTCGTCGTCGACGGCCGCGGGCTCGTCGTCTCGGCGTACGACCTGGTGGCGGAGCGCGAGACGATCGCGCCGGGCGAGGCCGCCAACCTCCTCCAGCTGCACCCGGACTTCCCGAACATGTGGGACGCCTGGGACGTCGACCACTTCTACCGCAACACCGTCACCGACCTCACGGACGTCGAGTCGGTGGAGCTGGTGGACGGGGGCTCCGTGCGGGTCGTACGGGCCTTCGGCGAGTCCCGCGTCGAGCAGCTGCTGACCCTCCCGGCCGGCGAGCGGCGCCTGGACATCGACACCGAGGTGGACTGGCACGAGACGGAGAAGTTCCTCAAGACGGCCTTCCCGCTGGACGTGCACGCGGACCGGACGGCGGCCGAGACGCAGTTCGGCCACCTGTACCGGGCGACGCACACCAACACCAGCTGGGACGCCGCGAAGTTCGAGGCGTGCGCGCACCGCTTCGTGCACCTGGAGGAGCCGGGCTGGGGCGTGGCCGTCGTCAACGACTCGACGTACGGCTACGACGTGACGCGCGCCGTGCGCGAGAGCGACACGGGCACGACCACGACGGTGCGCCTCTCCCTGCTGCGCGCCCCGCGCTTCCCCGACCCGCGCACCGACCAGGGCGTGCACCGCTTCCGGTACGCGCTGGTGCCCGGCGCGACGATCGGCGACGCGGTGCGCGAGGGCTACCGCGTGAACCTGCCGGAGCGCCGGGTGCCCGGTGACGCGCAGGTGGCGCCGCTGGTGACGGTGGCCGACGACGCCGTGGTGGTGACGGCCGTGAAGCTCGCGGACGACGGCAGCGGCGAT
>NZ_JBHVHQ010000844.1:0-3739 GCF_042800135.1 Streptomyces sp. NPDC057654
CGCCCGCACCGCCGACCTCAAGGTCGAGGACCGCCAGATGGTCGAGATCGCCCGCGCCCTGTCCTTCGGCGCCCGCTTCATCGTCCTCGACGAACCCACCGCCCAGCTCGACAACCGCGAGATCGAACGGCTCTTCACCCGTATGCGGGCCCTCCAGGCGTCCGGGGTGACCTTCCTGTTCATCTCGCACCACCTCCAAGAGGTCTACGAGGTCTGCCAGACCGTCACCGTGCTCCGCGACGCCCGCTGGATCACCACCGCCCCCGTCGCCGACCTCCCGCGCGCCGCCCTCGTCGAGGCCATGGCGGGGGAGTCCGCCCCCGCCGCCCGCAGCGCCGCCGCCCGCACCATCGCCGGCGCCGACGCGGAGGACGCGCCCGTACGCCTGGCGGTACGTCAGCTGACCGGCGAGGCGTACGAAGCCGTGGACCTCACCATCCGCGAGGGCGAGGTCGTCGGGCTCGCCGGCAGCAGCGCCAGCGGCAAGATCCAGCTCGCCGAATCCCTCGCCGGGCTCCGCACACCCGCCTCCGGAACGGCCGAACTCGACGGCGAACCACTGCCGTTCGGCGATGTGCCCGCGACGCTCAGGGCCGGAGTCGGCTGCGTACCGCGCGACCGCCACGAACAGGGCCTCGTCTCCGGCATGACCATCGGCGACAACGCCACCATGAGCGTCCCGCACCGCCTCGGCCGGTACGGCTTCGTCTCCACCGCCCGCAAGCGGACCCTCGCCCAGGCACTGATCCGCCGCCTCGACATCCACGCCGAAGGCCCCGACCAGCCGGTCTCCGACCTCTCCGGCGGCAACGCGCAGAAGGTCGTGATGGCCCGCGCCCTGGCCGGCGACCCCCGGCTGCTCATCCTCATCAACCCCACCGCGGGCGTGGACGTGAAATCCAAGGAATCGCTGCTCGCCCGGGCGGACAGCGCCAGCGAGGACGGCACCGCCGTGCTCGTCGTCTCCGACGAGATCGACGACCTGCGCCGCTGCGACCGGGTCCTGGTGCTTTTCCACGGCCGCGTCGTCGCCGACCTGCCGGCCGGCTGGGGAGAGCACGAGCTGATCGCCTCGATCGAAGGAATCGACGAGACCGACGGAATCGACGCGATCGACGAGGTCGACGGAAGCAAAGGAGTGGACCGTGGCTGACACCAAGGCCCCGTCGGCCTCGGAGACCGCCGGGGAGCGCACCGCCGCCGAACGCGGCCGGGCCGCCGGCAAGTCCGTACTGCTGCGCAGAGCACGGGAGTTGGCGCTCGTACCCGCCCTCATCCTGATGCTCGTGCTCGGCGCGCTGCTCAACGACTCGTTCCTCACCGAACGGAACATCATCTCCATCCTCGGCGCGTCCGCCGCCCTCGCCATGGTGGTGCTCGCCGAATCGCTGGTACTGATCACCGGCAAGTTCGATCTGTCCCTGGAGTCCGTCGTCGGCATCGCCCCCGCCCTCGGCGCGCTGCTCGTGCTGCCCGCCGCCCAGGCCGGATTCGGCACCCAGTGGCCGACCGGCGCGGCGCTCCTCGCCATCGTCGTCGTGGGCGCGGCCATCGGCGCGTTCAACGGCGTCCTCGTCGTCAAGCTCCGCCTCAACGCCTTCATCGTCACCCTCGCCATGCTGATCGTGCTGCGCGGCCTGCTCGTCGGCGCGACCAAGGGCAAGACCCTCTTCGGCATGCCCGACGCCTTCTACACCCTCGCCACCAGCACCTTCGCGACCATCCCGCTCTCCGTCTGGCTGGCCGCCGCCTGCTTCGGCGCCGCGGGCTTCATGCTCAAGTACCACCGCTGGGGCCGCGCCCTGTACGCCATCGGCGGCAACCCCGATGCCGCGGCCGCCGCCGGCATCCGCGTCCAGCGGGTCATGCTCGGCGTCTACATCGTCGCCGGAATCCTGGCCTCCGTGGGCGGGCTGATGCAGACCGGCTACGTCGGCGCGATCAACGCCAACCAGGGCCAGAACATGATCTTCACGGTCTTCGCGGCCGCGGTCATCGGCGGCATCAGCCTCGACGGCGGCAAGGGGACGATGTTCGGCGCCCTCACCGGCGTACTGCTCCTCGGCGTCGTACAGAACCTGCTGACCCTCGCCCAGGTGCCGTCCTTCTGGATCCAGGCCATCTACGGCGGCATCATCCTCATCGCCCTGATGATCGCCCGGGTGACGACCGGCAGAGCCCAGGACTGAGCGCCCGTGTCCCGCACAGGCGACCCCGACCACCCTGCCCACCCCGACCACCTGAACTGCCCCGACCACCTGAACTACCCCGACTATCCCGACTTCGAAGGGTCCGGCGGCCGGCGCCGGGCCTCCGCCCGAGCCTGAGAGGCCCACCGTGTCTTCAACTGTCCCGCGCGTCACCGCGCTCGACACGTACGACATCCGGTTCCCCACCTCGCGGGAGCTCGACGGCTCGGACGCGATGAACCCCGACCCCGACTACTCCGCCGCCTACCTGGTGCTCCGCACCGACGCGGCCGACGGCTTCACCCAGATCAAGCTCAAGGTCGGCGCGGACCTCGACGACGACATCCGGCGGATGCGCACCGCCCGCGCCGCCGTCGGACCCGGCATCCGCATCGCCATCGACGCCAACCAGCGCTGGAACGTCCGCGAGGCCATCGACTGGACCAACGCGCTCGCCGAGTTCGACCCCTACTGGATCGAGGAGCCCACCAGCCCCGACGACGTGCTCGGCCACGCCGCCGTCCGCCGCGCCGTCGCCCCGGTCAAGGTCGCCACCGGCGAGCACGTACAGAACCGGATCGTCTTCAAGCAACTGCTCCAGGCCGACGCGCTCGACGTCCTCCAGATCGACGCGGCCCGCGTCGGCGGCGTCAACGAGAACCTCGCCATCCTGCTGCTGGCCGCCAAATACGGCGTCCCCGTCTGCCCGCACGCGGGCGGCGTCGGGCTCTGCGAGCTCGTACAGCACCTGTCGATGTTCGACTACGCGGCGCTCTCCGGGACGACCGACGACCGCGTCATCGAGTACGTCGGCCACCTCCACGAGCACTTCACCGAGCCCGTGCGCATCCGCGACGGCCACTACGAAGCACCGCTCGCCCCCGGCTTCTCGGCCGCCATGCGGCCCGAGTCCATCGCCGCGTACACCTACCCGGACGGCGACTTCTGGGTCGCCGACCGCGCCGCCCGAGGGCCGAACGGCACCGACGGATCAAACGGCACCGACGGACCAAACGGATCAGAAGGAGCAGCGGCATGACGGACTTTCAGGGGCTCAACGCCCTGGTAACCGGCGGGGGTTCGGGCATCGGACTGGCGACGGCCCGGCTCCTCGCCGAGCGCGGCGCCCGCGTCGCGGTGCTCGACCTCGACCCCGAGGCGGCCGAGAAGCCGCTGCTGGGCTACGCGGCCGACGTCGGCGACGACGCGTCCGTACGCGCGGCGGTCCACGCGGCCACCGCCGACCTCGGCGGCCTTGACGTCCTGGTCAACAACGCCGGCATCGGCGCCGCCGGCACCGTCGCCGACAACGACGACGAGGAATGGCGCCGCGTACTCGATGTCAACGTCATGGGCGTCGTCCGCACGAGCCGGGCTGCCCTTCCCCATCTGCGGCGTTCCGCGCACGCCGCGATCGTCAACACCTGCTCCATCGCCGCCACCGCCGGGCTCCCGCAGCGCGCCCTGTACTCGGCGAGCAAGGGCGCCGTCCTCTCACTCACCCTCGCCATGGCCGCCGACCACGTCCGCGAGGGCATCCGGGTCAACTG
>NZ_JBHVHQ010000845.1:0-3729 GCF_042800135.1 Streptomyces sp. NPDC057654
TGCCACCCCCGAGCAGCCCGCAAATCCATCAGAATCCAGCACGATTGGACGACGCATGCTCACCCTGGACTTCACGCCACAGAGCAGAAATGATCTTCCCAGCACATCGGTACGCCCGGGTGAAATCTATCTGGAAACCGAAAGCGCCACGAATCTTCGTTACGGGTATTTCAATTACCCAATTACGTTCGAGGCGGACGGCAAGCAAATCCTCCATCACGCCACCGCACCCCTCATTGATTTCATGTTCTGCCTCGCTTTCTCCATAGAGGAAATCCACTCGACAGGGAAGTCCGATATCGACTTCACCGAGAACTCCTACGTGATTCAGCTCCACCGAAATGGAGAAACCTTGAGAATCACAGCACCCCGCAAGGGGATCGAAGCCGAATGCCTCGCGGAGGAGTACTTCAAGGCCGCAGTAGATCTTATCGGGAAAGGGGTGGCACATATTACGGCCCATTATCCAGCGATGGCCCAGAATCCTACTATCGAGAACCTTCGAGAGGTCGCAAAGATCTGATCTTCATCAAGACTCCTCTCAACGGAGATCAGGTGAAAGAACTCCGAAACTCACGCCCGCCCCGGCCGCCTCTCGCCGGTATTGGAGATGTAGACGGTGAACAGCTTCACGAGTTCGGTGGGGTTGCTGTTCTCCTTGGTGATGTGGTGGGGGTCGGGTTGCTCGGATCGCTTGGCGGGGTGCGTGGGGGCTGCTGCGTCGGCGCGCAGCTCGGCGGCATCCTCGATACGGCAGTCGACCCGACCACGTGGCCGACACCTCCGCGGGGACACTGAGAGCAAGGGCTTTTCAGATACCCCGAGGACACGACCGCCGGCAGGCCGGATGGTCCGGGCGGGAACAGTTGGTGTGGTCGGCGCGGTTACATGGGCTGGGGGCTGTGCTGGGTGGGTGGGAGACGGGGTCGTTTCGGCGTTCGTTCCGCTTGGAGGCCGGCTCCCGGGGGCGCCGATCGCGCCCCGGGTATGGGGATCACGACGTATTTTCCGCAGTTTCCGCAGGAGGACTGTTCCATGACTGACCGGCCCTTGACGCTCATGGCCGTACACGCCCACCCCGACGACGAGGCCACGAGCACGGGAGGGGTCCTCGCGCAGTATGCGGCGGAAGGGGTGCGGACGGTTCTGGTGACCTGTACCGACGGGCGGTGCGGGGACGGGCCGGAGGGGGTGAAGCCGGGTGACGCCGGTCACGATCCCGAGGCCGTTGCCGTGATGCGGCGTCGTGAGCTCCAGGAGAGCTGTGACGTTCTGGGGGTCAGCCATCTGGAGATGTTGGACTATGCCGACTCCGGGATGATGGGCTGGGCCAGCAACGACGCCCCCGAGTCCTTCTGGCAGACCCCCGTGGAGCAGGGAGCCGCCCGGCTCGCGGAGCTCATGGAGCGCTATCGGCCCGATGTGGTCGTCACCTATGACGAGAACGGGTTCTACGGGCACCCCGACCACATCCAGGCCAACCGCATCACGATGGCGGCGCTGGAGATGACCGAGCTGACGCCGAAGGTCTACTGGACGACCATGCCGCACTCCATGATGCAGCGCTTCGGTGAGCTCATGAGCGAATTCGGGGACATGCCGGAGCCGGACCCCGCCGAGGTCGCCGCGCTGGCCGAGATCGGCCTTCCCGACGACGAGATCACCACCTGGGTCGACACCACCGCCTTCAGCGGTCAGAAGTTCGACTCGCTGGCCGCGCACGCCAGCCAGGGCGAGAACATCTTCTTCCTCAAGATGGGCAAGGAGAGGTTCGGCGAGTTGATGGGCATGGAGACCTATGTGCGCGTCCGGGACACCACCGACGCGCCTCTCCCCGAGAACGATCTCTTTGCCGGGTTGCGCTGATCCCGTTCAGTTGCCGGGGGCGTTGAAGCGGTGCTCACGGCGGTGCTTCAGGCCGCGGTAGGCGGTCCGGATCATCGTCAGGACGGCGGTGAGGACGAGGAAGAGAGCGAGCAGGGGGATCGGGTTTCCCACGCCTGTGGTGATGCCCAGTGCTCCGTCGCTCTTCTTCACCGTCTCGAAGATCAACGAGCCGAAGAACGCCTTCCGTTCGACGACCTCGTCAGTGCCCGTGATGAACATGACCATGAGGGTGAGCAGGGCCCCCGCCGCGGCTACCAGGGTCAGCAGGGCGGCCCCCGCGGCGGACTTCAGTACCGACCGCGCCTTGAACATTCCTTCGCCCATCCGCACCCGCCCCCTTTTCAGTCGATCATGGTCGTCACCATAACCAGGGCCAAACCAAAGGGTCAAGGCAACGCAAAAGTCGGCCGTCGGCCCGGACGAATGCCGCTTGCGCAGTAAGCAGAAATTCTCCCCTTCGGCCCTTTTCCTCTACAGCGCGGTTGGCGGAATTCCGTACCGATCCCCCATCGAAGGCTGTTGAGTTCATCGGCTGCGCGAGGATCACCTATCCGCATATCCGAATGTCCGCATATCCGAATGTCCGCGTGTCCGAATGTCCGCGTGTCCGAATGCCCGCGCGTCCGAATGCCCGCGCGTCCGAATCTTGGCCGTCCCCTCACTCCGCAAAATTGTCATGCTCATGACCATTCTGCCCGCCCTGCCCCACACCCCTGCCTCCCCCGCCCCCACCCCACACCCCCGCCCCTTCGGGCAGGGGATTCCCCATCCCAGCGCCTGCTTGGGGGATTTGACTGACCGAGTTGACAAATCTCACGCTAACTCATCACGCTTTGAAGGCGTTAGAGGTTCTAACACTGGTAGAGGAGGCAGTCTCCTATGCAGCTCGTTGCCCGGGAGAAGGAGCGGATCGAGATCGATCGGCTGCTGGCCTCGGCGGCTGCCGGGCGTGGGGGCGCCCTCGTCGTGGCCGGCGAGGCGGGGATCGGGAAGTCGGCGTTGCTCGATTCCGTCACGGGGGGTCTGGAAGGGTTCGCCGTCGTGCGGTCCGCGGGGGCCGAGTTCGAGCAGGATTTGCTTTACGCGACGCTGTATCAGTTGTGCGCGCCATTTCTCAGGTTTCGCTTCGGGCTGCCGGGCGTGCAGCAGGCGGCCCTGGAGGCCGTGTTCGGGCTCGGGGAGCAGACCTCGCCCGATCCGCTGACGGTCGGGCTCGCGGTGCTCGGGCTGCTGCACGAGGCGGCGCACGAGCAGCCGGTGTGGTGTGTGGTGGACGACGCGCAGTGGCTCGACGACGCCTCGCGGCGAGCGCTGGTCTTCGTGGCGCGGCGGGTTGCCGTCGAGCGGGTCGCGGTGGTGTTCGCCGTCCGCGAGGTCGCACCCGGCTGCGGGCTCGCGGATCTGCCGCGGCTGCCGCTGCCGGGGCTCGGGGACGAGGACGCGCGGGCGGTGCTGGGGGCGGTGACGCACACCGGGCTGGACTGCGAGGTGTTCGACCGGATTCTGGCCGAGGCGCACGGCAACCCGCTCGCGCTGCTGGAGTTCGCGCACGACGCCGGGCCGTTCGGGGTCGCCCGCCCGATGCGCGCGCGGGCCGGTGTGGTGGCCGCGCTGGAGGAGCAGTTCGTACGCCGCCTCGACCGCTTGCCGCCCACCGTACGGACGCTGGTGGTGCTCGCCGCGGCGGAGCCCGTCGGCGATCTCGGGCTGCTGCGGCGCGCGGCGGTGCTCCTCGGCCTCGACGCCGCGGAACTGGAGACGGCGGAGAACGCCGGGCTGTTGTCGCTGGGGCCGCGGCTGCGGTTCCGGCATCCGCTCGTACGGTCGTCGGTGTACGCCGCG
>NZ_JBHVHQ010000846.1:0-3729 GCF_042800135.1 Streptomyces sp. NPDC057654
CCGTTCCCTCGGCGGCCGTCGACAGGTCGTGGTGGAGCGCGACGCTCCCCGGCACGTCGCGCAGCAGCCGGTCGACCGCCGCGCGGCGCGCCTCGGAGTGCAGCCCGCCGACGATCGCGACGGGCATCCGGCCGGGGTCGGGGCCTGCCGTCACCGGCCGGCCCCGCGACCGCCGTACCGGCGCTCGAACCGCTCGACGCGCCCGGCGGTGTCCAGGACGCGCGCCGTGCCCGTATAGAAGGGGTGGCTCGCCGAGGAGATCTCGACGTCGATGACGGGATAGGTGTTGCCGTCCTCCCACTCGACGGTCTTCTCGCCGGTGGCGGTGGACCGGGTGAGGAAGGCGTAGCCGGCGGCGCGGTCGCGGAAGACGACGGGCCGGTAGGCGGGGTGGATTCCGGGCTTCATGGCGCTCAGCGCTCCTCTCGGAAGGTGACGTGACGGCCGGCGACCGGGTCGTACTTGCGCAGTTCCATGCGGTCGGGGTCGTTCCGGCGGTTCTTGCGGGTGACGTAGGTGAATCCGGTGCCTGCCGTGGACCGGAGCTTGATGACGGGGCGTGTCTCGTTGCGAGCCATAACCGCTACTATACGAAAACGATTCCCGTTTTCAAAAGAAGGAGGCGCGGCGCCTTGTCCGCCCACTGCCAGCTGACCGGCCGCAAGCCCGGCTTCGGCAACGCCATCTCCCACTCCCACCGGCGCACCCCGCGCCGCTTCGACCCGAACATCCAGCGCAAGCGGTACTGGCTGCCGAGCGAGGGCCGCCACGTCCGGCTCACGCTGAGCGCCAAGGGGCTCAAGACGGTCGACGCGATCGGCGTCGAGGCCGCCGTGGCCCGTATCCGGGCCCGAGGGGGGAAGGTCTGATGGCGAAGAAGAGCAAGATCGCGAAGAACGAGCGGCGGCGCGCCGTGGTCGCCCGCTACGCCGCCCGCCGGGCCCTGCTCAAGGCGGTCGCCCGCGACCCGCGCGCCCCCGAGGAGGAACGGATCGCCGCCCGGCGCGAGCTGAGCCGCCAGCCGCGCGACGCCAGCGCCACGCGCGTACGCAACCGCGACAGCGTCGACGGCCGCCCCCGCGGCTACCTGCGCACCTTCGGCCTCTCCCGCGTGAACCTGCGCAAGCAGGCGCACGCCGGGTTCCTGCCGGGGGTGCGCAAGTCGAGCTGGTGAGGGCGGACCGAGGGTGCGCAAGCCCTGCTGGTGAGGCCGGACCGAGGGTGCCCAAATCCAGCCGGTGAGGCCGGACCGGGCCTGCGGTCCGGCTCCGCGGAGGGTCGCGCCCGCGCCACCGGCCGTTTCCTGTGAACCCCCGCGCCCGCGGGGGCCGGCGCGCACCCGCGCCGCGGGTCCACACCCGTGCGGACCGCCGCGCCCACCCCCGCGGCGCGCACACCGGCCCCATTGTCAGACCCCCCTGCCAGACTCCTTCCATGAGATGGGCAGCGGCAGAGGCGGGCGACGGGGGTGTCCGTCTCTGCCCGCTGACGCCCGACGGGCGCCCCGCCGCCGCTGCCCGTACGGCCGCGAGCCTCGCCGAGGCCGTACGGTCGCAGCCGGACGCCGACCGCTGGGTCTGGCGGTCCACGGCCGAGGCGTACCCGCGCCTCCTGGAGGCCGGGGTCCGCGTCGAGCGGTGTTACGACGTGGAGGCGTCCGAAGCGCTCCTCATCGGCCATGAGGAGGGGCAGGCGGGCCAGCCGCGCTCCCTCGCGGCGGCCTGGGCGCGGCTGCGCGGGCTGCCGGTGCCCGAGGACTCGCCCATACGGGCCGCGGACACCCAGCCGTCCCTCTTCGCGCCGGGCCCGGTGCCGCTGCCGCCCGGCACGGACCCGCTCGACGCGCTCCTGGAGGTGTACGCGGGCCAGCTGGCCCGGATGGACGCCGCCGAGCACCCCGGCCGGCTGCGGCTGCTGACGGCCGCCGAGTCCGCGGGCACGCTCGTGGCGGCGGAGCTGAACCGCGCCGGGGTGCCCTGGCGGGCGGACGTGCACCGGGAGCTGCTGGCCGGGCTGCTCGGCGAGCGCTACCCCGGCGGGCTGGAGCCGCAGCGCCTGGCGGAGCTGGCGGAGCGGGTCTCGGCGGCGTTCGGCGGGGCGCGGGTGCGGCCGGACCTGCCGGCCGACATCGTGAAGGCGTTCGCCAGGGACGGCATCGCGCTGACGTCGACGCGGGCGTGGGAGCTGAAGGAGATCGACCATCCGGCGGTCGAGCCGCTGCTCCAGTACAAGAAGCTCTACCGGCTGCATACGGCGCACGGCTGGTCCTGGCTCCAGTCGTGGGTGCGCGAGGGCCGGTTCCGCGCGGAGTACGTGCCGGGCGGCACCGCCTCCGGCCGCTGGACCACCAACGGCGGCGGCGCGCTCCAGATCCCGAAGGTCGTCCGGCGGGCCGTGGTCGCCGATCCGGGCTGGCGCCTCGTGGTGGCCGACGCCGACCAGATGGAGCCGCGCGTGCTCGCCGCCGTCTCCCGCGATCCGGGGCTGATGGCGGCGGCCGGCAGCGACCGCGATCTGTACGCGGCCCTCGCCGAGCGCGCCTTCGGGGGCGACCGGGACCGCGCCAAGATCGCCATGCTCGGCGCGATCTACGGCCAGACCTCGGGCGACGCCCTCAAGCACATGGCCGATCTGCGCCGCCGCTACCCGGCCGCCGTCGCGTACGTCGACGACGCGGCCCGCGCCGGAGAGGAGGGGAGACTCGTACGGACCTGGCTCGGCCGTACGTGCCCGCCGGCGTCCCTGGCGGCGGCCGACGAGGCGGGGCTTCCGCAGGAGGAGGCCCCTGCCTCGGACGGGCGCGCGTACGGCTCGACGCCCGCCTCCCGTGCCCGCGGCCGGTTCACCCGGAACTTCGTGGTGCAGGGCAGCGCGGCGGACTGGGCGGTGCTGATGCTGGCCGCGCTGCGGCAGGACCTGGCACGGCTGACCGCGGAGCTCGTCTTCTTCCAGCACGACGAGGTGATCGTGCACTGCCCGAAGGAAGAGGCCGACGCCGTCGTCGAGGCGGTCCGCGCGGCGGGCGACCGGGCCGGGCGCGCGGCCTTCGGCGAGACCCCGGTGCGGTTCGCGTTCACGACGGCCGTCGTGGAGTGCTACGCGGACGCCAAGGCGTAACGATTCGCCGCAGGACGGGACACCGGACGGCCGGACAAACCCGCCAACCGAGTGTCGGACAAACGGCTCTCTTTCCGAAGTTTCTCCGAAATAAGGGCTCTTGGCGCACGTAATGTCGCTTTGTGTCATTCGCGACAAGGATCAGGAGACCCTCATGTCCATGACTCCCACCCTCATCACTCACGGCAAGAAGGCCGTGGCAAGCGCAGGCGCCCTCATCACAGCCGCCGCCCTCAGCGCCACGCTCCTCGGCGCGGCCCCGGTCCAGGCGTCCCCGACCCCGTCGACCCCGGCCAAGGCCGCGCCGGCCAGGCCGTACGGCACGGTCGTCACCCGGAGCAAGGAACTGATCGAGCGTCAGTACCCGAGCACCGACTCCGCGGCGCGGGGCAGCCTCAAGCGCGGGGCCCAGGTCGGCCTCCGGTGCAAGGTCCACGCGCAGAACATCGAGAACCGGAACACCATCTGGTACCTGCTGCGGGACCGTGCCGTCTGGGTGACGGCGGCGTACGTGGACAACACCGGAGACGTGAAGTACTGCAAGGACGTCCAGCGCGGCATCCGCCTCGCACCGGGCAAGCACTACGTGGGCTGACCCCCACGGGCTGACAG
>NZ_JBHVHQ010000847.1:0-3723 GCF_042800135.1 Streptomyces sp. NPDC057654
GGGGGGTGTCGTGGTCCATGCCCCCGCAATTCCCGCGCGCCCTCCGCCTCCTAACCGCTGTTACACGCTCGTCGGCAAATCAGGACAAGGCAGCCCTAAAGTACGGACGTTCGACTGCCGAAAACGCCCCGCGGACGGACGGTCCCCGTACGGCCCGTACGGACGGACGCGTACCGCCCGGAGGTCGTACGGACGACCCCGTACCGTATGGGCGTCCGCACCGGGGGGCCGTACGGACGTACTTCCGTAGACCGCACCGCCCGGCGGCTCAGTGGTCGCCGGCCGCCGTGTCGCACTCCTGCGCGCGCAGCGCCCGCGCCAGGTCGTCGCGCTCCTCCAGGACCAGGCGGCGCAGCGCCGCCGGGGTGCCGCCGCCCGCCGGGTGCTCCGCCAGCCAGGCGTCGGCCGCCGCCAGCGTCGCCGGGTCGTCCTGGAGCGCCGGGAACATCCCGCGGACGATCTCCATGCCGATCTGGATGGACCTCTCCCGCCAGACGCGGTCGATGGCCGCGAAGTACTTCGGCGCGTACGGCGCGAGGAGCTCGCGCTGACCGGACTGGCCGAAGCCGGAGATGGTGGCCCCGACCAGCGCGTTGGAGAGCGCGTCGGACTCCACGACCGTCGCCCACGCCTGGTCCTTGACCGCCGCCGAGGGGCGCGCGGCCAGGCAGCGCACCTGGTGCCGCTTGCCGGAGGCGGTGTCGTCGCGCGCCAGCTCGGCGGCGATCAGCGACTCGTCGGCAGCGCCGTGCGCGGCCAGCGGCTCCAGCAGCGTCCAGCGCAGCTCCTGGTCCACGTCGAGTCCGTCGATCTTCGCGGTCCCGTCCAGCAGGCCGCGCAGCAGCTGGAGATCCGCGTCCTCGCCCGCGACCTGGGCGAAGAACCGCGCCCACGCGAGCTGGTGGCCGCTGCCCGGCTCGGCGAGCCGCAGCTCGCTGAGCGCCGCCTCGGCGAGCAGCCGGGAGCCCTCGGCCCGCCAGTCCGGCGCGGCGTAGTGCGTGAGCGTGGTCCTGGCCCAGGCGTGCAGCATTTGGAGCACGCCGATGTCGGACTCGGCCCCGCCGAACCGCCGCACCAGGTCGAGGAAGTCGCGGGCGGGCATCAGTCCGTCGCGGGTCAGGTTCCACAGCGCGGACCAGCACAGCGCGCGGGCCAGGGGGTCGGTCAGCTCGTCCAGGTGCGCCCGCAGGGTGGCGAGCGACGCCTCGTCGAAGCGGACCTTGCAGTACGTCAGGTCGTCGTCGTTGACCAGGATCAGCTCGGGGCGTTCGGCCCCGGCCAGCTCCGCCACGACCGTACGGGGACCGGCGACGTCCACCTCGGCGCGGGCGTAGCGCACCAGCGCGCCGTCGGCGTTCTCCCGGCGGTAGAGGCCCACGGCGACGCGGTGCGGGCGCAGCTCGGGGTGGGACTCGGCGGCCTCCTGGAGCACGGCGAGCTCGGTGACGCGCCCGGCGGCGTCATAGGTGGCCTGCGGGGTGAGCGAGTTGACGCCCGCGGTCTGGAGCCAGGAGCGCGCCCAGCCGGCCATGTCGCGGCCGGAGGTCTCGGCGAGCACGGAGAGCAGGTCGTCCAGGGTGGTGTTGCCGTACTCGTGGCGCTTGAAGTAGCGCCGCGCGCCCTCCAGGAACGCGTCGCGCCCCACGTACGCCACGAGCTGCTTGAGCACGGACGCGCCCTTGGCGTAGGTGATGCCGTCGAAGTTGAGCTTGGCGTCCTGGAGGTCGTTGATGTCGGCGGTGACCGGGTGCGTGGAGGGCAGCTGGTCGGCGCGGTACGCCCAGGACTTGCGGCGGTTGGCGAAGGTGATCCAGCCGTCCTTGAACCGGGTCGCCTCGACCAGCGCGAACGCCCCCATGAAGTCGGCGAACGACTCCTTGAGCCACAGGTCGTCCCACCAGCGCATGGTCACCAGGTCGCCGAACCACATGTGCGCCATCTCGTGCAGGATGACGTTGGCCCGGCCCTCGTACGACGCCTGCGTCACCTTGCCGCGGAAGACGAACTCCTCGCGGAAGGTCACACAGCCCGGGTTCTCCATCGCCCCGATGTTGTACTCCGGCACGAACGCCTGGTCGTACTTGCCGAACGGGTACGGGTAGTCGAAGTTGTCGTGGAAGAAGTCCAGGCCCTGCTTGGTGACGGTGAAGACGTCGTCCGCGTCGAAGTGCTTGGCCAGCCCCTTGCGGCAGAGCGCGCCCAGCGGGATCTCCAGCGTGGTGCCGTCGTCGAAGACGCGGCTGTAGTGGTCGCGGACGTAGTGGTACGGGCCGGCGACGACGGCCGTGATGTACGTCGAGATCGGCTGCGTAGTGGCGAAGCGCCACGTGGCACCGGTGTCCTCCACGGGCGTCGCCGCCCCGTCCTGCGCGCCGTTGCTCAGCACGGTCCACTCGGCCGGGGCCGTCACCTCGAAGGTGAACGGGGCCTTGAGGTCGGGCTGCTCGAAGCAGGCGAAGACGCGCCGGGAGTCGGCGGGCTCGTACTGCGTGTAGAGGTAGACCTCGCCGTCCTCGGGGTCGGTGAAGCGGTGCATGCCCTCACCGGTCCGGCTGTACGCGCACTCCGCGTCCACCACCAGGACGTTCTTCGCGGCCAGCCCCTCCAGCGCGACGCGCGAGCCGTCGAAGACGGCGGCCGGGTCCAGCTCCGTGCCGTTCAGCTCGACCCTGGTCACGGACGGCGCGAGCAGGTCCACGAAGGTCGCGGCGCCGGGCTCGGCGCAGTCGAAGCGGATGGTGGAGACGGAGCGGAAGACGCGTGGCGCGCCCGGCTCGGCGCCGCCGCCCGGCCCGACGGCGGACCGCAGGTCGAGCGCCACGTCGTAGCCCTCCACGGTCAGCAGGCGGGCCCGCTCGCGGGCCTCGTCACGGGTCAGGTTCTCACCGGGCACGACGTGTCTCCCTCTTCTGCGTTCTTCTGCGTTGGGTGTCTCGTATGTCGAACACTTGGAATCATGGCACGGTGCCCGATTGTTGAAGAGCTGACCGAGGTCCGTTGGCGCCCGGCGGCGCCACGATGAGGAGAGAACCCGTGTCCGAGACCGTCAAGACCCCTGCTGATTTCTGGTTCGACCCGGTATGCCCGTGGGCCTGGATGACGTCACGTTGGATGCTCGAAGTGGAGAAGGTGCGCCCGGTCGAGGTCCGCTGGCATGTGATGAGCCTGTCGGTGCTCAACGAGCACCGGCTCGACGAACTGCCCGAGCGGTACGCCGAGCTCAACAGGACGGGCTGGGGCCCGGTGCGCGTGTGCGTGGCGGCCGCCCAGCGGTTCGGCGACGAGGTGCTGGGGCGGCTCTACACCGCGCTCGGCACCCGTATCCACCTGGAGAAGATGGGGCGCGGCCGGGACATGATCCTGTCGGCGCTGGACGACGCGGGGCTGCCGGCGGACCTCGCCGACGCCATGGACTCCGACGCGTACGACGACGCCGTGCGCGCCTCGCACAAGGAGGGCATCGAGAAGGTCGGCCAGGACGTCGGCACCCCGGTCATCGCCGTGCCGGGCGCCGGCGGCGAGGATGTCGCCTTCTTCGGCCCGGTCGTCACCCCGGCTCCCAAGGGCGAGGAAGCGGCGAAACTGTGGGACGGCACGCTCCTGGTCGCGTCCGTTCCGGGCTTCTACGAGCTCAAGCGGACGCGGACCCAGGACCCGATCTTCGACTGACGCGGCCGGCTGGCGCCGGGCTCACAGCTCGGGCAACCGAAGGTTGCCGTGGGG
>NZ_JBHVHQ010000848.1:0-3709 GCF_042800135.1 Streptomyces sp. NPDC057654
GGGTGCGTACCCGGGCCGTGCGGTGGGTGACCCTGGACCGTCAGGCGGAGAGGGTCTTGTGGAGGGCGTCGAGGCCGTCGGCGTAGATGCCGGTGAACAGGTCGACGACTTCCTGGTCGGTGGCTCCCTTGGGGTAGAAGCGGCCGGACCACTGGACCTCGGCGACGTCGTCGCGGCCGGGGACGGTGTGGACGCGGATGGTGGAGACGTACCCGTCGTCCACCGGGAACGGGGCCTGGAGGATGGCGTAGCTGTAGTGGCGCTCGGTCTCGTTGAAGTCCACGAGGCGCTCGACGATGACGCCGCCTTCCTCGTTCTTCAGCCGGCGGACCCGGCCGCCTTCGACGGCGACGCTCTCGGGGATGTAGGGGAGCCAGTCGGGCAGGGCGTCGAAGCCGCCGATGAGGCTCCATACCTTCTCGGGGGAGGCGGGCACGATGCGGCTGACGGAAGTGGAGGCCATGGTCTTTCTCCTGGGTTCTGGTGCTGGGCGGGGGTGGGGTGGGGCGGGTGGGGTCAGGCGCCGTTGGGGAGGGGGGCGGCGGGGCTGACCAGGCCGGTGGCGCGCAGGTCGTGCCAGAACGCGGCCGGGACGGTCTCGTCCAGGGCGGCGATGTCCTCGGCGATGCGGCTGGGCTTGGTGGCGCCGGGGACGGCGGCGTCGGCCACCGGGTGGGCCAGGGAGAACTGGAGGGCTGCGGCCTTGATGGAGATGCCGTGCCGGGCGGTGAGCTCCTTGAGGCGGTCGACCTTCGCGATGATCTCCGGCGAGGCCTGCTGGTACTCGAAGTGGGCGCCGCCGGCGAGGACGCCGGAGCTGTACGGGCCGCCGACGACCATGCCGACGTTCTGCTCCTGTGCCATGGGCAGCAGGCGCTGGAGGGCGTGCTCGTGGTCGAGGAGGGTGTAGCGGCCGGCGAGGAGGAATCCGTCGGGCTGCGGCTCGTCGAGGGCGAGGGTCATCTCGATGGGCTCGGTCTTGTTGACGCCGAGGCCCCACGCCTTGATGACGCCCTCGTCACGCAGCCGGGACAGCACCCGGAAGGCGCCGGTGCGGGCCTCCTCGAACTTCTGCACCCACAGGTCGCCGTGGAAGTCCTGGGCGATGTCGTGGACCCACACGATGTCCAGCCGGTCGACGCCGAGGCGCTTGAGGCTGCCCTCGATGGAACGCTCGGTGGCCTCGGCGGTCCACTCGTGGACCACCTTGTTCGGGTTGCCGTGCTCGAAGATCCCGCCCTTCTCGCCGAGGTCGCGGGCGCCCTCCTCCATCTCGTCGAGGATGACGCGGCCGACCTTCGTCGACAGGACGTACTCGTCACGGGGCTTGGTGGAGATCACCTGGCCGAGGCGCTGCTCGGAGAGGCCGGCGCCGTAGAAGGGGGCGGTGTCGTAGTAGCGGATGCCCTGGTCCCAGGCGGCCTCGACGGTGGCGCGGGCCTCCTCGTCGGGGATCGCGCGGAACATGTTGCCGAGCGGGGCGGTGCCGAAGCCGAGCCGGCCGGGAAGGATGTTCTTGAGGGTCATGACGGTGCCTTTTCGATCGATGTCTCCGTGCTGGGGCGTCCCTGACACGGGAGGGGGAGACACGGGAGGAATCGGGTGTCTCTGGGGGGCGCCCTGCCGGCGGGGCCGAGGCGCTGGACGCACGGCGGTCCCTTGTCAGGGCCGGGGCACTGCGGCAATTAATGCGTGAGCGCCTTACATGCATAGACAATAGTTGCGTGCGCGGGGTAATGCAAGTGGGGCGGTCAGACGGTCCGGCCGATGCGAGTGCGGCGGGCGTGTGGGGCCGTTTCCCAACGAAGTCCTTGAGGGGGCGCTTCCAGCTCCGCTGCGGTTGCCGGTACGGACGGGCTCGCGAGCCGAAGGCGCCTGTGCGGTGACCGTCCCGGTCTCACGCCGGGCGTCCGCATCAGGGGAGGATCGTGGGGACGAGGCCGCCGTCGACGCCGAGCGCCCTGCCCGTGGTCGCCGAGGCCTGCTCCGACGCCACGTACGTGATCATGGCGGCCACCTCGTGGGGGCGGATCAGGCGCCGGAGCAGGGAGCCGGCCGCCCGGTTCTCGGCCAGATAACGCCGCTCCTGTTCATCGGGGCCGAGGCCGGGATAGAGCTCGTCGAACATGGCGAGCACGCCGTCACTCATCGTCGGCCCCGGCAGCACACAGTTCACCGTGACCCCGCTGCCGGCGACCTCCTGGGCCATGCCGCGGGACACGGCCAGCTGCGCCGTCTTGGTCATCCCGTAGTGGGCCATGTCCGTCGGCGTCTGCACGCCCGCCTCACTGCTGACGAAAATCACGCGGCCCCACCCCCGCCCGGCCATCCGCGGCGCGTAGTGGCGCGCCAGCCGCACACCGGAGAGCACATTGACCTCGAAGAGGCGCAGCCAGTCCGCGTCAGGGATCTCGAACAGCGGCCCGGTCTCGAAGATGCCGGTGCTGTTGACCAGGATGTCGACATCGGGCAACTGCCGGATCAGCTCGGCCGTCCCCCCGGCCGTTCCGACATCGGCCGCGACACCGCGCCCGCCGATCCGCTCCGCCGCCCCGGCGACACGGTCGGCGTTGCGGCCGTTGACCACGACCTCGGCCCCGGCGGAGGCCAGAGCCCGCGCGGCCGCCTCGCCGATACCTGCCGTCGAACCGGTGACCAGCGCGGTACGTCCACTGAGATCGATCCGCATCGGGTGAACACCTCTCCGGAAGTGGCGGCGGCTCCTCGGCGGCGGGCCGCGTCCGATGCACGCCCGCGCCGCACGGCGCCCGTCGGGACCTGGGGGCGGCCGGGGCCGATCCCTGGTGAGTGGAAGTCGCCTGGGGCGGCGGAAGCGGCCACGGCGAGGAGTCGGACGTAGGCGATTCTTCGGCAGCCCGGCGGAGCCCGCACCTCGCCGATACTCCACTCGGCCCTGGACCGGCGCCCCGCCCGCCGTGCCGCCGCGTCCGGCGACGGCCCCGCCCGCCGCGAAGGCAGGGCTTCCGGCCGCACGCCCGGCGGGGCACTCTGGGGTGGTGCATCCCCCCACGGTGAAAGGGTGACAGGAACATGGCGGCGGCTACGGCCTCCTACGACCTGCGCTTCGACTCCGGGCGACTGTGCCTGGACCTCGTGGCGACGGTCGGCGGGCGGCTCAGTGAGGAGCCGGTCGAACGGCTCGACACCCCTGAACGTTTGCGTGCGTGGCTCGCCGGGTCCGGTCTGGTGCCCGGCGGTGCGGGACTGGAGACGGTGGACAGCGGCTGGCTGGGGCGGTTCCATGCCGCCAGAGCGCTTCTGCACCGCGTCGTGCACGCCGAGGTCGCCGGCGCCGCCGCCGACCCGGATCTGGAACGGCTCAACGGGCTCGCCTCCACCGCGCCCCCGGTCGTACGGGCCGTGCGGGCCCCGGACGGCACTCTGGTCCGTACGGGCGTCGGGGCTCCCGACTGCGGCGCGCTGCTCGCCCGGATAGCGCGGGACGCGGTGGACCTGCTCACCGACCCCGTGACGCGCGGGCAGCTGCGGCAGTGCGAGGGGGAGACCTGCTCGCTGGTCTACCTCGACACCTCGCGCGGGCGCCGGCGGCGCTGGTGCTCCAGCGAGGTGTGCGGCAACCGCGAGCGGGTGGCTCGGCACCGGCGGCGGGCGGTGGCGTCGCAGGCTTCCTGACGGGGAGGGGTGACAAGGGGCCCCGGCACGGGGGCGCGTGGACGTGGCGCAGCCC
>NZ_JBHVHQ010000849.1:0-3690 GCF_042800135.1 Streptomyces sp. NPDC057654
CGTTGGGGTCGGGCACCCCCGGCGGCAGCATCTGCCGCCGCTTCGGCCCGCCGTGCTCCGACTCCCCCGGCTCCTTGGCCCCCGGCCACGCCTTCGCGACCCGCGCCGCGAGCACGAAGTCCTTGCGCAGCGGGTGCCCCTCGAAGCCGTCGGGCAGCAGCAGCGGTACGAGGTGGGGGTGGCCGGTGAAGTCCACGCCGAACATCTCGTGCGTCTCCCGCTCGTGCCATGCCGCTCCGGCGTACACGCCGACCGCGGTCGGCAGCGCGGGGGCCTCATGCGGCACGGTGGTCCGTACGAGCAGCCGCCGCAACGCACCGGCCGCGGGCGCGGCCCCGGACTCCGTCCCCAGCGCCACCACATGCGCGCAGATCCGGAAGCCCGTACCCGGTTCGTCGACGGCGCTGAGCCAGTCGAAGTACGTACAGCCCAACGCGTTCCGCGCCGTTTCGAGCGCGGCGAGCCAGGCCGCCGACGGCACGTCGACGGTCAGCAGCCCGTACGCCTCCTCGGCGACGGCGCCCGCGCCGAACAACTCCTCCGCCGGCCCCGGCAGCCAGCCCACGGGCGGCGCCGCGACGGCCGGTTCCGCGTCCGGCTCCGCGCCACCGTCGGAGGTGTTCTCGGGCTCGGGCTCGGCCTCGGGGGCTGTCATCTTTTGTCTTCCCCGGTCGGTGAAGTGACTTCCAGTCCTGCGGAACCCGACGCAGCGGCATCCGCCCCGGCGGCAGCCGAAGCGGCACCGGAACCCGGCACCGGCGGCGCCGCCACAAGCCCGCTCCGGAGCGCGGCCCCCGAAGGAGCCGTCTGATAGCGCTCCCCCAGCGACTCCCGCGCGATCTTCTCCTGGAGCTTGAGGATGCCCTGGAGCAGCGCCTCCGGACGCGGCGGGCAGCCGGGTACGTACACGTCGACCGGGATGATCTGGTCGACGCCCTTGGTGACGGAGTACGAGTCCCAGTACGGGCCGCCGCAGTTGGAGCAGGCGCCGAAGGAGATGACGTACTTGGGCTCGGGCATCTGCTCGTACAGCCGCTTGACGGCCGGGGCCATCTTGTCGGTGACGGTGCCCGAGACGATCATGAGATCGGCCTGGCGGGGGCCCGGTGCGAAGGGGATGACGCCGAGCCGGATGAAGTCGTGGCGTGCCATGGAGGCCGCGATGAACTCGATGGCGCAGCAGGCCAGCCCGAAGTTGAAGACCCACAGGCTGTAGCGGCGGCCCCAGTTGAGGACCACCTTCATGGGTTCGGGGGCGAGGCGGGACAGCGTCCCGAGCCGGCGCGGCTCGGGGAGGTCCACCGGTGCGGGTGTCACGTCCATTCGAGGACGCCCTTCTTCCATGCGTACAACAGGCCGACGGCGAGGAAGCCCAGGAAGATGAACATCTCCACGAGCGTGGTGCCGCCGAACCCCGGCGCGGCGAAGACCGTCGCCCACGGGAACAGGAAGATCGAATCGACGGCGAAGATCACATACAGGAACGCGTAAACGTAGTAGCGGACCTGGGTGTGCGCCCAGCCCTCGCCGACCGGGTCCACCCCGCACTCGTACGTCAGCATCTTCTCGCGCGTCGGCACGACGGGCCGCAGCAGCCGCCCGGAGGCGAAGGCCACCGCGACGAAGAGCACGCCGACCACGGCCAGCAGACCGACGACCGAGTAGCTGTGGAAGTAGCCGACCGCGAGCCGGACCCCGGCACCGGCGGTGCGTACGGTCGTCTCCGGCACGTCCGCCCCTCGCTCCCTTTGCTGCTGCGCATCCGCATTTCGACGATCTGTACGGACGGGATTCTAGGCCCTGGCCCCTGTTCCGCGAGCCGCCCCGTCACCGCGAAGGTGGGGTTATCCCTACTTCCGGTCGCCGATGAACCCCATGGCGCGGTGCCGGGCGGCCCGGCAGGCTTGGCGGTATGACCGCCAGCAGTAGAGCGCGTGACGCCGGGTCCCTCGACGACAGCGCCTGTGAGGAGGACCGGCTGCCGCCCGCGTTCCTCGCCTTCCACCGGCAGACGTGGCGCGAAGTCGCGCATCTGCTCGTCAACCTGCCCATGGCCCTCGTCGGCTTCGTCTACGTCTCCATGTGGCTGTACGCGGGCGTGGCGCTGTCCGTCACCGTGATCGGGCTGCCGCTGCTGGCGCTGGGGCTGTCGGGCTCGCGCGGGCTGGGCCGGGCCGAGCGGACGCGGGCGCGGTCGCTGCTGGGGCTGTGGATCGAGGAGCCGAGCCCGCTGCGCCGGCACCGGCGGAGCCGGGGATTCTTCCCCTGGCTGTGGACGGCGCTGAAGGACCCGGTGGGCTGGCGGTCCACGCTGTATTTGTTCATACGATTGCCATGGGGGATCTTCACGTTCGCCGTCACCCTCGTCACGCTGATCGTCGGCTGGCCGGTGCTGGGCTTCGTGGCCCGCGGGCTGACCAACGCGGACCGGGCGATGGTGCGGGGGCTGCTCTCCCCCTCCGGCGAACTGGAGCAGCGCATCGAGGAGCTGGAGTCGGACCGCGGGGTGGTCTTCGACACCGCCGCCGCCGACCTGCGCCGCATCGAACGCGATCTGCACGACGGCGCGCAGGCCCGGCTCGTAGCCCTCGCCATGGACCTCGGCCTCGCGAAGGAGAAGCTGCTGGAGGACCCGGAGGCGGCGGCCCGTATGGTCGACGAGGCCCACGGCGAGGTGAAGACCGCCCTTCAGGAACTGC
This sequence comes from Streptomyces sp. NPDC057654, assembly GCF_042800135.1. Taxonomy (NCBI): domain Bacteria; kingdom Bacillati; phylum Actinomycetota; class Actinomycetes; order Kitasatosporales; family Streptomycetaceae; genus Streptomyces; species Streptomyces sp. NPDC057654. The sequence goes on from NZ_JBHVHQ010000849.1 coordinate 2,700, forward strand.
GCGATCTCGCGCGCGGCATCCATCCGGCGATCCTCACCGACCGCGGCCTCGGCCCGGCCCTGTCGTCGGTCGCGGGGCGGTGCACGGTGCCCGTGGACGTATCGGTGGATCTCGCGGCGCGCCCGGCCCCGGCCATCGAGGGCATCGCCTACTTCACCGCCTCCGAGCTGCTCCAGAACATCAGCAAGCACAGCGGTGCGCGCACCGCCGGCGTCGAGATGTGGCGGGCGAAGGACCGGCTGATGCTCCAGGTGCGGGACGACGGCCGGGGCGGCGCGTCCTTGGACAAGGGCAGCGGGCTGGCGGGGCTGGCGGAGCGGCTGGGCTCGGTGGACGGGCTGTTCGTGGTGGACTCGCCGGACGGCGGCCCCACGGTCGTCACGGCCGAGCTGCCCTGGCGGGAGCGGGCGGCGGGCTGAGCGGGAGCGCGCGATCGGCTGAGCGCGGTTGGCGGACGGCCGATCGCGGGCGGCAGATGGCTTCCGGGCCCGTGGTAGGGCCAACCCCACCATGCGGACGCCGACACGCTCCATGGCCCCCGGCACGGCGATCGGGGAGCGTGGAACCACAACGGTGCACCACGCGCGGCCGGCAGCGGCAACAAGCGGCAGCGAACAGCCACGAAGACCTTGGAGATCGGACAGACAGATGGCCATCGATCACGGCGAGTACGTCGGTCAGGGCGGGCGCGGCGGCCGCGGCGGGTATCGCGACCCCGACGCCTACGACTACGACGGCTACGGCCACGGCCACGGCGGCTACGGGCCGCCGGAGCGTGCCCACCGGGTGCCCGCCGTGCTGCGCGCGCCCCTGGAGGGCCGGACCTGGCGCGAGTTCCTCTACCTGGTGCTGAGCCTGCCGATAGCCGTCGTCGGCTTCAGCTACGCGACCGTGATGGTCCAAGGGGGATACCAGCGGCACAGCGATCAAACGGAAACGGAACTCTTCCGGGTCGAGACGATCTGGTCGACCAGACCGTACGCGAGGGACT
>NZ_JBHVHQ010000850.1:0-3684 GCF_042800135.1 Streptomyces sp. NPDC057654
GCACAGGGCCTTGCGAGCCGAAAGCGGATGGCAGCGTATGGACAGGGGCGTCAGGAACGCTGCACGCCAGATGCCATCGGCGGCGGAGCGGAGCTGACCTCGCGGCGGACCGCATTGCCCGCGGCCACTGCCATGCGCCACCCCATGACGCTCCGCAACGCCCTACCGGAAGACCTGCTGTTAGCCTGCGCGCATGTCAGACCTAGGACCGATCACCTGGCCGCCGGAGCCGATCAAGACCGAGAGGCTCGTGCTCCGCGAGTCCGAGGCCCAAGACCGTGCGGCGTTCATCGAGTTGCTCGCGTCGCCGGAGGTGCACGCCTACCTCGGTGGTCCGCGCCCGTATGACGAGCTTGAACGCGAGATACCCGCGGTGCCCGAGCGGTGGCCCGGGAGCTTCGTCGTCGAGCTCGATGGGGCGATGATCGGCCAGATCCTGCTCAGGAGGGCGACGGAGCACCGTCGCCCAGCCGCCGCGGGGAAGGCCGATCTCGGCTACCTGTTCCTGCCGCGAGCTTGGGGATTCGGGTACGCCGCCGAGGCGTGCGCGGCGGTACTCGACTGGTTCGACGGCATCCTGCCCGGCGAACCGGTAGTGCTCACCACCCAGAGCGCCAACATCGGCTCGATGCGCCTCGCGGCGAAGCTGGGGTTCACCGAGGTGGAGCGGTTCCAGGCTTGGGACGCCGAGCAATGGCTCGGCCTACGGCCTCCGGTCACGCCACCCGCCTGAGCCCGATCTCGCCGCTGTCCACCTGTCCGCAACGGCAACGGTGACCTCCGTTCAGAAGCGTTCCCGGCGCTTCAGCCAAGTCGTCAGGGAGAACAGTCGCCACAGCAGGCGCCAGTCCAGTTCGGAGAGGCGTTGCAGCAGCGTGCCGCGTACCACGCCCAGTTCGGCCAGCGGGCCTGTGGTGATGGTGGTGGAGAATTCGGGCCAGTTCTCGGACATCCAGTCCGAGTAGGAGAACGCGTCGTCGAAGCCGATTTTGCGGGCGGCGAACATGTCCTGCATGGGGGTTCCGTGCAGTGTGCGGTGCAGCAGGTGTTTCTTGGTGTGCGGGACGATGCGGCGGTGTACGGGCAGGGCGTAGACGCCGGCGATCAGGTCGAGGTCGAAGAAGGGGGAGCGTACTTCGACTCCGCGGGCGATGCCGTTCTCGTCCGTGGCGCGGAAGTTGTCGTAGGTCATCAGGCGGAAGAGGTCCAGTGCCTGGCCGAAGAGCACCGGGTCGCTGTTCTCGGCGAATTCGTACGGGAACGGGCGGTCCAGAGCGTCCGTGGGCCTTGCGTCGGTATGCGGGAAATCCGACGGCGTGGGCGCGCATTGCTCGGAGGGTGCCTGGGACCACTGCGCGACAAAGTTTTTCCAGTCTGCCGTGCGGCGCCATCTCTCCCACAGTGAGGCGCTCATCCATTCCAAGGTGGCGCCATGGCTCGCGTCATTCTTGAGGGCGGTGTAGCGGTCGTAGCCGCCGAAGACCTCGTCCGCGCCGTGGCCGCCGAGCAGGACGCGGGCGTAGTCGCGGGCGACGGTGTGCAGGGCGTTGTTGTGCAGGACGAGGGGTTCGGCGGCGGGCATGTCGAGGGTTTCGTCGAGGAGTGACACGGTGTCGCCCAGGGACGGGATGGTGAAGGGCACTTCGACCAGTTCGACGCCCATGACCTTGGCGACGGCGCGGGCGCGGCGCAGGTTCTCGTCGATGCCGGGGCCGCGTTCGGAGAAGAGGGTGATGGCCGCCGCGACGTCCGTGCCCTCCAGCGCCGCCTTCAGGACCACGGTCGAATCGACGCCGCCGGAGAACCCGACGGCCACCGGGCAGTCCGCCACGAGCATGCGGTGGTTCGCCTGGTCGATGAGGTGCTGGATCCCGGCCTCGCCGCCGGGGCCGCGGGACGGGTCGTACAGGTCTGATACGGGCGCCAGTCGGCGCCGCATCACGCGGTCGCCCTTGATCTGCAAGATCTCCCCGGGAGCGACGGACTTGATCTCCTGGTAAAGAGTCCGGTCACCGGTCATGCGGCCCAGTCCGACGAACGACAGGACGCTCGCCCCGTCCAGGGTGAGGCGGCCTCGGAGCGCGCTCTCCAGGCATCTGACCTCGGAGGCGAACATGAACAGGTCGGGCGTCTCGTAGTAGTACAGCGGCCGTTCACCCAGGCGGTCGCGTACGAGCGTCAGTTCGTCGCCGTCCCATACGGCCAGGGCGAACGGGCCCCGCAGCGGCTCGAAGCCGTCGGCGCCGCGCGCGGCGAACAGCTCCAGCGCCACCTGGAGGTCGCCCGGCGGCAGGCGCCGGCTCCGGTCCGCCGACAATCGCGCCGCCAACTCCCGGTAGTTGAGCACTTCGCCGTTGCCCACCATGGTGTAGGCGTCGCCGCGGTCGCGGAGGGGCTGACGCGCCTCCTTGATGGCGATGACCGCGTGCCGGGCGGAGTGCAGCGATACCAGTTCGTCGGCGTACGCGCCCTCCCCCGATCTGCCGCGATGGGTCAGCGAGGCTGCCAGTCGCTGCACCACGGCTTCGTCGTGTACGGCTGCCCCGGGCCTCTTCAGCAGGATTCCGCCGATGCCACACACAGGTGTTATCCCTTCCGGTTCCCCTGATCCACCTGATCCACCTGATCCACCTGATCCCTCCAATGCGCCTGATCCGCCTGATGCGCCTGATCCGCCTGGCTCAGCCGTCTTCCGTATCGCTGCCCGGTGCGGGCGGCAGCGGATACGAGCGTGGGCCACAGCCGTACGAGTCCGGCGAACTCCTCAATTGCCGCCGCGACTTCGAGCGGAGCCGAGTCCAGCGCCGTTTCCAGTGCCGCTACGCGGATGTCCAACCGGCCCCGTACATCACCGATGGCCGTGGCAGCCGCTTCCTTGTAGATGGCGATGTATTCGTGCGAAAGGAGCGCGGCCCGGTCTGTGCCGCGCCGCGCGGCATCAAGGAACAACTCGCCGTACGCGGGCGAGTCGAAACCGCCGTCCGCGCGCAGCAATCGCTCGCGGTTGACTTTCAGCGTTTCATTGAACGCGTTCCAGTGGAAACGGAGGATCGAATAGCGCAGCTCGGCCAGCGCGTACCAGCCCAGGTGCCGCGCGTCACGCTGTTCGGCGCGCCACTGCTCGTACACGTGCTGTGCCCGCAACTCATGGTGGAGCACGGGCAGAGCGAGCTGATAGAGCAGCCCCTTCTGGAAGTAGTCGCTGCCCAGAACGCCGACAGCCGGCATTTCGGGAATCCATTCGTACACGCGGCGCAGGGCGGCGATGCCCATTTCCACGGTGCCCGTGTCGTCGCGGTCAACCTGTACGCCGTCGCCGACCACAGTCCGCGCGGGCACCGGCGCCGGTACCGAATCCAGTCGTGACGTTCCAGGCGGCAGCTTGCTGAGGTCGTCGATCCGGCGCACGAAATCCGGCGAGTGATACAGGAGGTCGCGCCGGTCGCGAGTCGGCTCCCCCGTCAGCGACGAACCGACGCAGTACGGTTCTGTTTCCGGCCGCGCCGCCGCACCGGGGGAAAGCAGCCGGCTCTCTACATGCAGGGGAGACCAGCCCGTTCGCGGGTCCACGCCCGTGATCTGGTCGCTGTCGCGGCGGTGCAGGGAGACGGCGCCGGTGAATGCCGCGATCAGGGCCGCCTTGTTGGGCCCGGCTCCGTACGAACCGCTCGGCTTGACCAGGGC
>NZ_JBHVHQ010000851.1:0-3682 GCF_042800135.1 Streptomyces sp. NPDC057654
GGGGAGGTCCGACCGGACTTCCCCGCCTCTGGCGTACCCGTCTGAAGAGAACGCGTCTAGAAGAACACCGACCGCCGCTGCACCAGCAGCTTGTACAGCGTGTGCTGAATCGTTTCCCGCACCTGGTCCGTCAAGTTGAACATCAGCATCGGGTCGTCCGCCGCCTCCGGCGGATAGCCGTCCGTCGCGATCGGCTCGCCGAACTGGATCGTCCACTTCGTCGGCAGCGGCACCGCGCCCAGCGGCCCCAGCCACGGGAAGGTCGGCGTGATCGGGAAGTACGGAATGCCCAGCAGCCGCGCGACGGTCCGCGCGTTGCCGATCATCGGATAGATCTCCTCGGCGCCGACGATCGAGCACGGCACGATCGGCGCCCCGGCGCGCAGCGCCGTCGAGACGAACCCGCCCCGCCCGAAGCGCTGGAGCTTGTACCGGTCGGAGAACGGCTTCCCTATCCCCTTGAACCCCTCCGGCATCACCCCCACCACTTCGCCGCGCTCCAGCAGCCGCTGCGCGTCCTCCGCGCAGGCGAGCGTGTGCCCGGCCTTCCGCGCCAGCTCGTTGACCAACGGCAGTACGAAGACGAGGTCGGCGGCGAGCAGCCGCAGATGGCGTTCGGCGGGGTGCTCGTCGTGCACCGCGGCCTGGAGCATCAGGGCGTCGAGCGGCAGCGTGCCGGAGTGGTTGGCGACGATCAGCGCCCCGCCCTCGGACGGGATGTTCTCGATGCCCTTCACCTCGACCCGGAAGTACTTGTCGTAGAACGGGCGGAGCATCGACATGATCACCTGGTCGGTGAGCTCCTCGTCGTACCCGAACTCGTCGACCTCGTACTCGCCCGTGATCCGGCGGCGCAGAAAGCTCAGCCCGTGTGCGAGGCGCCGGTCCCAGCCCCCGCCGCCGTTCTGCGGCGACGGCTCGCCGACGGGCTCCGGGTCCTCCTCCCGCTGCGGCGGTACGGGCGCCAGCGGGACGTCCGCCCGGCCGCTCGCGCGCCCGGCGCGCTTCGCCCGGCGCCGGGACCGCGGTTCCTCGCCGAACGGAATGACCTTCGCGTCCGCCATGTTGGGTGCGCTCCTCAATTCTGGTCGCCGCCGACTGGCAGCACCGCGGCGATCCGGTCGACGGTACGGGCGAGGGTCTCGGGCGGGAGCAGCCCCGGTCCGCGGCTGCGCGCGTAGTCCGCGAACGCCTCCGCGGTGGTGTATTTCGGTTCAAAACCCAGTGTCTCGCGCATCTGCGCGGTCTGGACGACCCGCCCGTGCGTCAGCAGCCGGATCTGCTCGGGCGAGAAGTCGCTGACGCCGAGGGAGCGCAGCGCGGAGCCGATCCAGGTGACGGTCGGCAGGAAGAAGGGGAGCGTGGGGCGGCCGAGGCGGCGCGCGGTCTGGGAGAGCAGCAGCACGCCGTCGCCGGCGATGTTGAAGGTGCCGCTGTTGAGCGTGGAGCGGCGCGGCTCGCCGGCGGCGATGCGCAGCACCTCGATCGCGTCGTCCTCGTGCACGAACTGGAGGCGGGGGTCGAAGCCGAGCACGGTGGGCAGGACGGGCAGCGAGAAGTACTCGGCGAGCGGCGAATCGGCGCAGGGCCCGAGCACGTTGGCGAAGCGCAGCACGCAGACGGCGACGTCCGGGCGGCGCCGCGCGAAGCCGCGTACGTACCCCTCGACCTCGACGGTGTCCTTGGCGAAGCCGCCGCTGGGCAGCGACTTGGGCGGCGTGGTCTCGGTGAAGATCGCGGGGTCGCGGGGCGCGGAGCCGTACACGCTGGTGCTCGACTTGATCACGAGCCGCTTGACGGTCGGCGCCTTCTGGCACGCGCCGAGCAGCTGCATGGTGCCGATGACGTTGGTCTCCTTGACCAGGGTCCGGCCGCCGCGCTTGCCGAGCGGGGTGCCGTTGACGTCCATGTGGACGACGGTGTCGACGCCGTGCTCGGCGAGGACCTTGCCGATCGTGGGGTGCCGGATGTCGGCCCGTACGAAGTCGGCCCCGCCCAGGTGGTGCTCGGGTGGCACGGCGTCCACGCCGATGACCCGGTCGACGTCGGGCTCCCGCTGGACGCGCCGTACGAAACGGCCGCCCAGCTGACGTGCGACCCCGGTGACGAGCACGACCTTGCCCAAGATCAGCGCCTTCCCTCGAAACCTCGCTCGACGAGCGGAGCTTTGGCCGCCACCGTAGCGGCTCGTTGTTGCGCTGTGATGACCGCCCGATGCATGGAGCTACATTTCAAGCCGTAGCGAAGGGTTCACACATAGCAACGCCTTACCCCGAGCGGCGCCGCACCCCCCGCACAGCACCGCAGCCCTTCCACCGAGATCCGGTGAAAGGGCTGCGGGACGTACACAGCGTCGCTGCTTACTTCTTGTTGCGACGCTGAACGCGCGTGCGCTTGAGCAGCTTGCGGTGCTTCTTCTTCGCCATCCGCTTGCGCCGCTTCTTGATAACAGAGCCCACGACTACCCTCGCTAACTTCGATCACTCGGTGCGGGGCGTCCGAGCCCACACTACCTACATCGGGCCAGCCTACCCGGCACCGAGCGATCGGCGTAATCCGAGGTATTCGTCAGGGCGCACGCTGGGGAAACGCATCCCCCAGCCCACCCCCTAGGCGGTCTCCACCCCCACATAGGACTCACGGAGGTACTCGTGCACCGCCTGCTCTGGGACCCGGAAGGACCTGCCCACCCGGATCGCCGGCAGATGACCGCTGTGCACCAAGCGGTACACGGTCATCTTGGACACTCGCATCACCGAGGCGACTTCCGCCACGGTCAGGAACACGACCTCATTCAGAGGCCTCTCGCCAGCAGCCATGTCACACCTGAACCTTCCGCACATGACGGGCACCGGCTTCCCCTCCGGTGACTCCTCGTCGCTGCGCGCTCACTCCCCAGGTTAGGGGCGGGTGATACGAGTGGGGAAGAGGAGCAGCGATCGGCCGCCTACTGTGACAGACACGCTCGATTGAGTACATAGCGAGTAAGCGGTCGGTAGTAATCAGACCGCACAGTGTCATCAAGCGGAACGGCGACGGACACCCGCCCCTCGGCCTGCCCGACGAACAGCGCCGGATCGTCCGTGTCCGCCAGACCGATGGCCTCAATGCCCAGCTGACCTGCTCCGCAGACCCATCCGTGATCCCCGATGACGAGGTTCGGCAGTCCGCTGCGGGCGTCTACGGCGGCCCCCAGGGCGGTACGAATCGGGAGGGGGGAATGGGTGTGTGCGCCCGGCGTACTACCGGGCTCCCGCGCGCCGGGTTCCCGCACCATCGCGACTCCCCGTACGTAGTCAAGGTTGTACGTGCGTACCCCGAACCGGGTCGTCATGTCGACTCTTCGACCCTGCGCCGGGGTGAGGACAGTGCATCCCGCCGCCGACAGGGCCGCGGCCAACGAGGCGTAGAAGCCCAGGAGCCGGTGCGGATGACCGGTCCCGATCAGCACGGTCGCGCCGTCCCGGGCCGCCGCGCGGAGCCGGTCGGCGAAGCATCCGAGGGCTTCCACCGTGCGATCGGGGTCGATCACATCCTGCCCGGAAGTATGTGCCGGATCGGCCGAAACCCCACAGCGCTCACCCATAAGACCGAGTAACTCGACCAGGGACCAGTCGCGTTCGGGCTCCAGACCGATCAGCGCGCGGGGGTCGCGCGCGACGAAGAGCCGGTAGCGGTGCTC
>NZ_JBHVHQ010000852.1:0-3680 GCF_042800135.1 Streptomyces sp. NPDC057654
GTGCTGGTCAGCCCAGGTCGAGGTCGGCCAGAGAGTAACCCGTGAGATACCGCAACCCGGCGTCCTCGATGGCCGACACGGCGCCACGGTCGACGATCGTCGCGACGGCGACGACCTCCGCGCCCGCCTCGCGGGCCGCCTCGACGGCCGTCAGCGGGGAGCCTCCGGTGGTGGAGGTGTCCTCGACCACCAGCACTCGGCGGCCCTTGATGTCCGGGCCCTCGATGCGGCGCTGCATGCCGTGCGTCTTCTGCGCCTTGCGCACCACGAAGGCGTCCAGCTTGCGGCCGCGCGCGGCGGCCGCGTGCAGCATCGAGGCGGCCACCGGGTCGGCGCCGAGGGTCAGCCCGCCGACCGCGTCGAAGTCGAGATCGGCCGTCAGGTCCAGCATGAGCCGGCCGACGAGCGGGGCGGCCTCGGCGTCCAGGGTGATCCGCCGCAGGTCGATGTAGTAGTCGGCCTCCAGCCCGGAGGAGAGAGTCACCTTGCCGTGGACCACGGCCTTGTCCTTGATCTGCCGCAGCAGGTCGTCACGCACGTCGCTCATACCGATGAGCTTACGGTCATGCGTCGGGCGCTCGCCCTGCCCACCGCCCACTCCCGTTCAGGACAGCGTCCGCCAGGTCCACGTCGTGGAGATCTCCAGCGGGTCGATCGGGGTGACCAGGCGCGGCAGGGTGTTCAGACCGTTCGGCGGCCCGGACTGCGGCTCGACGCAGACGGCCTCCTGCTGCTCGTCGTAGACGACGACCCACTCGGAGCGGCTGGTCACCTTCAGCTCCAGCTGCCCCGGCCAGGTGAGCGTGACATCGACGCCGTCGGCCATCCCGAAGCAGTCGTCCCAGGGGCCGGGCAGCGGGTCGATGCGGCGGCCGGTCGGCAGGTGGTCGTCCCCGCGCTCCTCCTGCCAGTCGGGGGCGAAGTCGATACGGGCGTCCTCGCCGCCGAGGTTCCGCAGGAACCAGGGGTGCCAGCCGGCTTGCGCCGGAAACGAGTCACTGGCTGCCTCGACGCTCATGGTGAGCGTCACCGCGTTCGGGGCCAGCTCGACCAGCTGGGTGACCCGGCCGGGGTAGGGCCAGGGTTCGACGAGGTCGTAGGTGAAGGCGGCGGAGGAGCCATCCTTGCGGGCCGTGCGCCAGGCGGTGTCCCGTCCGGTGCCGTGGATGGCGTGCGGCGGGGAGTTGACCGGCAGTTGGTGGCGCTCACCGCCATTGCGGAACACGCCCAGCTCCGTACGGCCGCACCACGGCACCATCGGGAACGAGCCGTACTTCGCGCCTTGCCGCAGCACTTCCGTGCCGTCGATGCGGAGGCTGCCGATGCGGCAGCCGTTCTCGGGCAGCACGGTCAGCTCGGCACCGCCTGCCGCCAGTCGTACCTCTTGCGCCTTTGGCGCGGTTTCGGTCGTGTCATGGGTGCTCACGCCTCGACCCTAGGTCCACCAGGGCGCTCCGCTGGAAGCTGGGTATTTCGACTGCGGGTGCGTCGTGGTCTGTCGCGCAGTTCCCCGCGCCCCTTGGGGGAGCATGGCCGGAGCGTTGGCTGCGGGAGCGTCGTAGCTGAGCGCGCCGTTCCCCGCGCCCCTTCAGGGCCCATGGCAGGTGCGTTGACTGCGGGAGCATCGTGGCTGAGCACGCAGTTCCCCGCTCCCCTGCGGGCGCGGGTGGTTACTTGCGGCGGCGGAGTACTCGGCCCACTACTACGGCTGAGGCGAGTACTACGGCGGCGGCGGGAGCGGCCCAGCGGAGGGTGGCGGTGGAGGCGAGGGCTTCGGGGGCGGGGACGGGGGCGTAACGGCCCCGCGGCGGGGCGTGGTCGACCTCCTCCGCGCTGCGGCCGATCATCGTGCGGCGCGCGTGCGCGGCCTCGGCCGGCGGCTCGCCGGGCGCGGGCACGGCGACGGAGGCGACGATGCTCTCCTCCTCGTCCTCCCCCAGCGAATCGCTCGGCTCCAGGACGTCGTCGGTATCGCCGACGTCACCGACATCGTCGGCGTCCAGCGACGGCGGCGGAACCTCCGTCTCGAAGACGCTCGGCTTCCGCGGAGCGGCATCGGCATCGGCATCGGCACCGGACTCGGCCAGGTCGGCGGACAACGCGTCGCCCCACCGGTCCAGCAGCCGCCGCGCCGCCGTCTCGGCCGTCTTGGGGTCGATGTCCGCGAGCCGGCCGCCGCTGCGTACCGTTCCCGCGCAGCTCAGCCGCGTGCCGCCGGGCGCCGCCGCCGGGGTGAGCGTCAGCGTGAGCGAGACCTCGCCGGAGCCGCGCGCCTCCGTGCCCTCGCCGGTGAACTCGTACGCACCGGAGCGCTCGGCGACGCGCAGGGTGCCGCGGTAGGTGATGGTGGAGCCGCCGATCCGCAGGCGCAGCCGCCCGGCGAGCGGGCCGCCCGCCGCCGCGTCGGCGTCCTCCTGGAACCCCGGCAGGCAGCGCGCGACCCGCGCCGGGTCCGAGAGGGCCTGCCGGACGGCGTCGGCGGAAAACGGAACGAACACCTCATGCTCCATAGCCACCGAGCCTACCCACCATGGCTCCGGCGAGTGCCGCGCCCGACGGAACTTTCCCGCCGCGCCCCGCCGCGCCCGGCCCCGCCGACGTCAGTCGGCGACCGTGAAGCGCTCACCCGTGTGCTGCGGCTTCTCGGCCTCGTCGACGAGCGCCACCGCGTAGTCCTCGGCGGAGATCCGGCTCTTGCCCTCGGCGTCGGTGACGAGGTCGTCGAGCGCGGTGCGGTACGTACCGGTGCGCTCGCCCGGCTCGATGGTCGCGGCGGGGCTGACGTTGGTCCAGCGGACGTCGCCGACGGTCCGGTAGAAGTCCAGGGCGTCACCGTGGGCGTGCATGATCTGGAGCAGGAACTCCGGCAGCCCCTCCGCGTCCCAGACCTGCTTGCCGTCGGGGGTGCGCAGGGAGCCCGCGCCGCCGACCGTGATCAGCCGCGGCGCGGCGTCGCCGAGCGTCCGCAGGCCGCCGACCAGCGCCCGCGCGGCGGGCTCGATGGTCGCGAGGTGGCCCGGCCCGTCGCCGCCGCCGACCGCGCTGATCAGCACGTCCTGCCCGGCGGCCACGGCGGCGACCGACGCCGGGTCGAGGACGTCGCCGGTGGTGACGGTGAGCCGCTCGTGCGTCTCGGTGATCTTCGCGGGGTCCCGGACGACGGCGGTGACCTGGTGGCCCCGGTCCAGCGCCTCGCGCAGGACGCGGCTGCCGATGGTGCCGTTGGCTCCGAAGAGAGCGATCTTGGCCATGAGGGGTGTCTCCTAAACGATGGTCGAACGATGGTGTCGCTATGGGCCGGCCGCGCGAACGGACGGCGTCAGTGCTGGTCGAGTGCGTGGGTGAGGTCGTCCGCGGAGGACATCGGACCGCCGATCCGCCGCACCCCGCCGGGGGTGTGCAGCAGCAGCGTCGGGAAGCCCTCGACGCCGAGCCGGCGGACCTCCCGGAACTCCTCCTCGACCGCCCGCCGCGTCGCCGGGTCCGCGTAGGCGGCGGACGCCGCGCCGGCGTCCAGGCCGAGGGCGGTGGCGACGCCGGCCACGGTCGCCGGTTCGGACAGCGGGCGTCCGTCGCGGTACCAGGCGGTCTGCAAGGCGCCCGCGATCTCCAGCGTCCGCTCGGGCGCCTGCTGCCGCAGCGCGGCGAGCGCGGTGGCGGCGTCGGCGGAGTCCAGCACT
>NZ_JBHVHQ010000853.1:0-3678 GCF_042800135.1 Streptomyces sp. NPDC057654
GCCCCCGGCAGCCCTCCTCGCCTCAGTTCACGATGTCGCCGTACCCGCCGATGTCCCGCGGGTCCCGCGCCCCCGGACCGATGTACCGCGCCGACGGCCGCACCAGCCGCCCCGTGCGCTTCTGCTCCAGGATGTGCGCGCTCCACCCGGCCGTACGGGCACACGTGAACATCGACGTGAACATGTGCGCCGGAACCTCCGCGAAGTCCAGCACGATCGCCGCCCAGAACTCCACGTTGGTGGCCAGCACCCGGTCCGGGCGGCGGTTGTGCAGCTCCTCCAGCGCGGCCTTCTCCAGCGCCTGCGCGACCTCGAAGCGCGGCGCGGCCAGCTCCTTGGCCGTGCGGCGCAGCACTCGCGCGCGGGGGTCCTCGGCGCGGTAGACGCGGTGGCCGAAGCCCATGAGCCGGTCGCCGCGGTCCAGCGCCCGCTTGACGTACGCGGTCGCGTCGCCGGTCCGCTCGATCTCCTCGATCATGCCGAGGACGCGGGACGGCGCGCCGCCGTGCAGCGGGCCGGACATGGCGCCGACCGCCCCGGAGAGCGCGGCGGCGACGTCGGAGCCGGTGGAGGCGATGACGCGGGCGGTGAACGTGGAGGCGTTCATGCCGTGTTCGGCGGCGGACGTCCAGTACGCGTCCACGGCCTTGATGTGCTTGGGGTCGGGGTCCCCGCGCCACCGCTTCATGAAGCGCTCGACGACGGTCTCCGCCGTGTCGATCTCCTTCTGCGGCACCATCGGCAGCCCCTGGCCGCGCGCCGACTGGGCCACGTACGACAGCGCCATCACGGCGGCGCGCGCGAGGTCGTCGCGGGCGGTGGCCTCGTCGATGTCGAGCAGCGGGCGCAGGCCCCAGACGGGCGCGAGCATCGCGAGCGCGGACTGCACGTCGACCCGGATGTCACCGGAGTGCACCGGGATGGGGAACGGCTCGGCGGGCGGCAGGCCGGGGTCGAAGGCGCCGTCCACCAGCAGCCCCCACACGTTCCCGAAGGACACATGGCCCACCAGGTCTTCGATGTCGACGCCGCGGTAGCGGAGGGAGCCGCCTTCCTTGTCGGGCTCGGCGATCTCCGTTTCGAACGCGACGACTCCCTCTAGTCCGGGTACGAAGTCGGACATCAGGCGGCTCCTCGTGATCTGATCGACAGGCGGTTTCTGTCCAAAATGTCAGAATCTGGGTGAAGATGTGGCGTCACCGTGCGGCGACCGGTGTGCTGGTGTCGAAACGGGTCCGCGGCTGCGTCGCGCGGCTCGCGGCCCGTGGTGCTCTTCCCGGTCATGCCCCGCGCGGCGGGTGGTCACCCAAGTGGGCGGGGACTGGTTCGGGCCGGACGCGGCAACCGCTGTCGACTCCCCGGCACGCGGCTCCGGGCTGCGATTTTGTCGGCTCCGCGACGCGCGGGGAAGAGTGATGTGCGGCACACCGGGCGATTGGGGTGCGTGAGGGTTACGGGGCGGCGCGTACGGGCAGGCTGCGCCGCGCACGTCGGGGCGGCCGGGGCCGCAGAGGTCGCCGGGGTCGCCAGGACCATCGGGGCCGTCGATGCTGCAAGATGAGCGCGTGCCCGAAGCTGACGAACTCGACCCGGCCGCCATGCGCGTGCACTACCGCTCCCGCGGCCTCGCGGAGGCCGACCTGGCCCCCGGCCCGTACGAGCAGTTCCGCCGCTGGTTCGCCCAGGCCGCCGCAGGCGGGCTGTACGAGCCCAACGCCATGGTCGTCTCCACCGCCGACGCCGCCGGCCGGCCCAGCTCCCGTACGGTCCTGCTCAAGGGGTACGACGAGCGCGGCTTCGTCTTCTACACCAACTACACCTCGCGCAAGGCGGCCGAACTCGCCGCCAACCCGCACGTCTCGCTGCTCTTCCCCTGGCACTCCATCGCCCGCCAGGTCATCGTCACCGGCGCCGCCGACCGCGTCGGCCGCGACGAGACCGCCGCCTACTTCCGCACCCGCCCGTACGGCTCGCAGCTCGGCGCCTGGGCCAGCCACCAGTCCGCGGTCGCCGCGGACCGCTCCGAACTCGACGCTTCCTATGCCGAGTTGGCCGCGCGCTACCCCGAGGGCCGGCCGGTGCCCGTACCGCCGGGCTGGGGCGGGTTCCGGGTGCGCGCGGAGGCCGTGGAGTTCTGGCAGGGCCGTGAGAACCGGCTGCACGACCGGCTGCGGTACGTGCGTGAAGAGGAGGGGTGGCGTGTCGAGCGGCTGTGGCCGTGAGCGCGTACGCATCGCCGGGCCCTTGAAACGCAGGCGACCCGCGGGCCTCGGTCCCTCCGGGGAGGGAGCCGGCCGGACAAACCGGCGGCCCGCGGGTCGGGTGACTGCTTGGGATTGAGCCGACAACTGGCCGGCCCCGCACAGAGTGCGACGACGGGCTGTCAGCCCGCAGCCACCTCGCTTGTCCGGGATGAAATCACTTCCCGATCACCTCCTTTCGGCGTTGGCGGCACTCTAGGAGACGGCTGTCGCGGCGCTCAACCCATTTTCCGAGCAGCAGTTCGAGGGGCGATCGGGGCCGCACGCGCGGAGGCATGTGCAGGCGCACGCGCCGGTGCCGCGCGCATCGCGCCCCTTGCGGCCGAATTTCCCGGAGGCAACGATTTCGCCGAACCGGGTGTGGCGCGCGTCACGTTCGAGTTCAATATCTTCTTGTGCAGTACGCCCAAGCAGGGGGGTCGCCCAATGACTGCTTCGCAGCGTTCAGACGCATCGCACGACACACCGCACGACCAGCCGCCGTCCGGCCCGTCGCCATCCGGCGCGGGTGACGGCTCCGGCCTGCTCGCCGCACTGCTCGACGGGATGGACGCCGCGCTCTGCGCCTTCGACGCCGACGGCGTCGTCACCCACTGGAACCGGGAGGCCGAGCGCATCCTCGGCTGGACGGCGGCCGAGGCCGTCGGCCGGCACGGGCTCACCGAGTGGGCCGTGCGGGCGGCGGACGCCGAGGAGGTGGAGGCACGGCTGCTGAGCGCGATGAAGACGCCGGGCCGCCATGTGCACGAGTTCGCGCTGGTGACGAAGGACGGCGGGCGGGTCCTGGTCCGTACGCAGTCCTCCGCGGTGCCGGGCGCGGACGGCGGGCCCGCCGGGGTCTACTGCGCGTTCAGCGAGGTGCACGCGCAGATCGATCTGGAGCGGTCGATCGCGCTCAGCGAGGCGCTGTTCGAGGACGCGTCCTGGGGCGTGGTCCTGGTCGACGTCGACCTGCGCCCGGCCGTCGTCAACGAACACGCCACGGCCGCCCTGGGCGCGTCCGGCTCCGGGCTGCTCGGCCGCCCGCTGGGCGAGCTGCTGGAGCAGGGCGTCGAGGAGCTGGAGGGCGCGCTCCAGCACGTGCTGTCCGAGGGCGCGCCGCTCGCGCCGACCGAGCTGTGGGTGACGCTGCGCGGCGGCGAAGGGCAGCAGCCCGAGCGCCGCTGCTGGCGCAGCGGCTTCCTGCGGCTCGCCTCGCCGCTCGCCGAGGAGCCGGTGCCGCTGGGGGTGGCGTGGCTGTTCCTGGACGTCACGGAGGAGCGGCTGGCCGAACAGCAGGGCGCGCGGCTGCGGTTCCGCGCCAGTCAGCTGCACCGGGCGGGGCGGGCGGTCGCGGAGTGCGAGGACCCGATGGAGGCGGCGACGCTCCAGCTCGACTTCGCGCTCGCGGGGTTCGCGGACCACGCGCTGATCGACG
>NZ_JBHVHQ010000854.1:0-3675 GCF_042800135.1 Streptomyces sp. NPDC057654
CCGTCATACAGACAGCGCATGTCGACGCCGTGACCCGGGGCGGTGCTTGCCCACGTGGACGGCCACGATGCCGGTGCGTCCGCCGACGGAGCCGCGGATGTGGTCCCAGGAGCAGACGGTGGCAGTCTTCGCCGATTCCGCGCGCCAGCCCGAGCCCTCGCTGACGCTGACTAGGAAGGGTCGACGGCAGCCAGCACGGGGCCGGCGAACGCCAGCGCGTACTGCACCCCGACGGCCGCCCGCCGCGCTGCGAGGCTCACCACATCGCCGGGCAGGCACAGAGAGAGCAGCCCTACGACAGCAGACAGTCCCATGGACCCCTGGGCCGCACCCGTCAAGGGTCCGCTGGTGCCGTCTCCGCTGTATGCCTGGTGGACAACGACGATGAGGAACACTCCGTAGGCACAGGCGAGCAGCAGGAGACCGAGGCCTGCGAAGACACGCGTTGCCGATGCGGACGGCGCGAACGGGTCGGTTGCTGCGGGCGCGGTGGGGTGCGGATCCGGTGCGGTCATGACTCCAACCCTGGAGCACCCGTGCCGCCCCAACATGGTGGTGCGTACTCATGTCTGCGCAGTGCATGTACTCAGACGTTCTCCGCATGCGCGGCACCCGTCTCCGCCGTGGATGCGGCCTACCACTCGTTGTTGATCGAGTACGTCCGGCAATCTCTCGACTGGGACCGACCCACCACGCCCGCACCTACCGGAGCCAGAGACGCTCGGCGCGTTCGACTGCCCCGGCATCCGGCTGGCGCAACAGGCTTCGCCCCACACGACCAGGGCGACGCACCCCACGTCTGCTTCCGGTGGCCCACGCAGAAAAAGTCTCCGCAGCGGGCGTACGGAACTGATCCCGGGCTGAGAGTGGCGACGCAAGCCCGTCTGCACCACGATGCTCCGATGGACGAGGAGCCGTTGGAAGAGTGGGCACGACGGCGCGAGGAGCGCCGGACCGCATCAAAGGGAAAGTTGCGGGCGGTACCGCTCACCGAGGGCCGGCATCGAGCGGCTCACGTCGAGCCGCATGCTCCACGCGTCATCCAGGAGTGGAAGGGCGAAGAGTGGGCGACCATCGGCGTCGTCAAGGACCTGGCCACAGCGAAGACCCTGCTCCACCCGCCGCAGCCGGTGACAGAGGAACCTGCCGAGCAGGATCACCAGATGCTCGGCCAAGGACGGGGCCGACACCGCCGAACGGCCCCGACTGAGGAAGGGCGCTGACAGCCCGGCGCCATGCAACGGACCCACGCCACGGCAGCGCCGCGCCCAGGAGCGCATCGCCGCCGAAACCACGTGGGCCGTTCCGACCGAGTGCTGCGCCGCTCGTTCTCCCGTGCACCGGGTCGCCGAAATCGCCGCACTCACCCCATCGGCCCGCCCTGCCTCATGCGCCGGACCCTGCTGGCACGGGACAACGCGCAGTATCGCCTGGCCGACCGCGGCCGCCAGGCGATTGCATCCCTCTCTACGCCCCGCAACCGTGCGAGGAGCTGTCCGGAAGGGGTAACGTCCAGCTGCTCCCGGCGAAGACCAACACCCGGTGGACACCTATTGTCCCGCACGCGCACGGCGGACAGGCCGCAGCGGAGGCTGCCAGTACCCGCGCCGGAACTCGGGGCGTGACGGCGGGTTCGAGTTGTCCGCCAGATTGAGGGCATGCTAGGGGAACAGGCATGCCCCCAGGGTGGATGGTGCTGTTGCTGTGTTCACCCTGAACCGGCGGGTTGCCGATAGTGTCCGAGCCTATGAACAGCATCGAACTGCGGGAAGTCGTAGCGGACTTCGGACGCTTGATCCGCCGCGTCGAGGAGACCGGTGAGCGAGTGTGCATCACCAGCGGCGGCAAGCCGGCGGGCATGCTCCTCCCGGCGGCCGAACTGGCCGAACTGGAGCATTTTGCGCAACGGGCCCACGGCGGCTCGAGGCCTCGGCCGACGGTCGGGCAGGAGCCGCCAGTCAGTCCCGAGCAGCAAGGTCCGTACGTGTTATACACCCATCTCGACGGAGTGCGGATGACCTTCACACGGGATTGCGTGACGGTAGCCGAGGTGCGGTCCGTGGAGGAGGTCGCATGGCTGGAGAGCAAAGCGAGGGCCGGCCGTCAGAACTACATGGACCCGAAGCAGACGGCGGCCTTCGAAGAGTTTCTGGCTCACCAGTCTCCGGTGGGTGACGGTATAGCGTGGATCGCCGACAGTTGGAAGGCTCAAGAGCCCTTCACCATCATCGAATTCATCAAAGGCCCAACCCCCGAAGAAGTCGCCCTCGCTTATGGGGCCGACGCTCAAGACATCACAGACGGCCTGCTCCTGCACCAGGTGCAGGAGCACGACACACGCGAAGGCACTGAGGATCTGCCGCGCGTGCTCGTCTTCGGAGAAGCAGCCGGATGGACGTGGCTGGGCTACCACGACTTCGACGACGCCTTCTCTCGCTGTATCAACCCGCCGCCCGCGCAGCAGATTACGCTGACCGCGACCATGGCCAAGGCCATCTATGAGTTCAGCTACTGTAAGGACGGGGAGTATCAAAACCCTGTCCCGACCGAGGACAGCACCGACGTACAACCGGACATGTACGAGATCCGCTGGTACACCCCGGGCGAACGGCCCTTCGCCCCGCATGCGCCGCTGGCCTTCCTCAATGCGTATGTCCGCCGCGCGGAAGAAGAAACTGACTGGACAGACGACGTCACGCTGTTCTTCGCCGGCCTGGAACGAGCCTTCGGCCTATCCCTGCCCCTGGACGCGATCGCATCCGGACACGTTCGCTGCGCCCGTCCCGCCCACGGGTGAACGGACCACGCCCTGCCCGTACAGGCTGCGGGCCAGACCATTGTGGCCCGCCAGCCGTCGGTACAGGCAGTCGCAAGTGACGCGACCCGGCTGACAACCGGGAATATGGGGTGGCGCGCAGTTGGAGACCGAGCCGCTCGCCTTTCCGACCAGCAGAGCGTGAGAGGTCTGAATTCAAACCTCAAGAAGGCGATGATGGACCGCACGGACGGCCGCACCGGGTGGTCCGCCGCGCCGAGCATTGCTGCGACCGTGCCTCAAAATGCTCAAAAGTTCGCGTACCACTCATCCCACTGCGCAATGCTGCATGTGCCGAAGCCCAGCGTGGTCAGCGTATCGTCCAGAGCCGTAGTGAAGTTGGGGAGGTCTCCGTCCGCGACCAGGTCTCTCGCCGGTGCCTCTCACTCATGGAGCGCCGAGTGCGTTGAGAGTCCCGCAGTGCTGTTCGGCCCGTTCTTCAAGCTCCCTGGCCCTCGTGAGAGCGACCTTCCCTTCAGGTGTCGCCACGAACACTGCCTGCTCTTCTCGCAGCGCTCGGGATTTCCGGCCCTTCCGAAGTCGGATTTTCTCTTCCTGAGCGCCCATCCGCTCCCGCTCGGCGACCAGCCAGGGAGGAGGAGCGGCGAGGAGTTCTTTGATCTCGGCTACGGTGTGCGGCCGGTCGGCGCCTGCCCACCGTATCGCTGTGCGACCGCTGATCCGAAGAGCACGGGCGAATTGGTCGGAGGAGAGCAGGGCGTCGTCGTTCATGTGTTGCAGACAGGGGCGACGTCTGGCACTCATGCTTCCAGTGTGCTCCATCGGGGTTCCGTCGGGGAGGCGAAACGCGTGTGCGTACGCTGAGTAGCAGCGATCGAGATCGAAGCCGACCGCTCGCC
>NZ_JBHVHQ010000855.1:0-3672 GCF_042800135.1 Streptomyces sp. NPDC057654
GCACGAGGTCAAGGTCACCTTCGACCGCCCGTACGCCGACTGGGCCGGCCTCTTCACACCGCTCTACCCGCAGAGCGTGATGGGCTCCCCGGACGCCTTCAACGACAGCGCCCGCAAGGACCTCAAGGCCGGGGCCGGGCCCTTCGAGGTCGCGGGCCGCGACACCGGCGCGGGCACCCTGACGCTCGCCCGCAACCCGAAGTGGTGGGGCGACCGCGCCAAGCTCGACAAGCTCGTGCTGCGGGCCGTGCCGCGCGGGCGCCGCGCCGCCGCGCTGACCGCCGACACGATCGACCTCGCGGCCGTCGACCCGGCTACCGCCGCGCACATCGACGCCGCCCACACACCGGTCGAGCGGACCCGCAAGGGCGCCGCCGGATCGCCCGCCGACGGTATGGGCGAGCGCGCGGCGGTGGCCGCGATGCGGGCCTGGGCCGAGGCGCACGGCACGCCCGAGGGGCGCGAGAAGGCCGCCGCCGAGGCGCGGGCCCGGCGCGCGGCGGACGCCCGTACCGCGGCCCGCAAGACGGCGCTGCGCTCGTACACGGTCCGCAAGTCCCTGGAGCCCGCCTACACCCAGCTGGCGCTCAACGGCGCGTCCGGGCCGCTCGCCGACGAGCGGGTCCGGCGGGCCGTCGCCCGCGCGATCGACCGCAAGGGGCTCGCCTCGGCGGTCCTCGGCCCGCTGGGGCTGCCCGCGAAGCCGCTCGGCAGCCACCTGATGATGGCCGGCCAGCAGGGGTACGAGGACCACAGCGACGCGATCGGCGGGGAGGACGCGCAGGCGGCGCAGGCGCTGCTCGCCGACGCGGGCTGGCAGTCGCACGGCGGCCCGATCCCGCAGAAGAAGGCGGGCGAGGACGCCAGGGCGGGCGCCGGGTCGGACACGGACGCGGACACCAAGGCCGACGGGGGCGGCGAGGGCGGCGGCAAGGATCAGCCGCACGGCCGCTCGGGCCCCGAGGGTCCCAAGGGCCCCCAGAACGCCAAGGACCCCCAGCGTCCCCAGCACCCCAAGGCCGTCGTGCCCCCGGTCCGCATGAAGAACGGCCAGAAGCTCACCCTCCGCTTCGTCCTGCCGCGCGGCGCCGCCGCCGAGCCGCTGCGCGCCGTAGGCGACCGCATCGCCCGCAGCCTGGACGCGATCGGCGTGCGCACGGAGATCACCAAGGTCTCCGACGACAGCTACTTCAAGGACCACATCGCCTCGGGCGGCTACGACCTGGCGCTGTACTCCTGGCCCGCCACCGCCTACCCGGCGACCGACGCCCGCCCCATCTTCGCCAAGCCGCAGCCCGCCCCGGACGGCTCGCTGCTCGTGGAGCAGAACTACACGAGGGTCGGCACCGACCAGATCGACCAGCTCTTCGACCAGGCGGCGGCGGAGCTGGACGCCGGGGCCTCGCGCGATCTCGTCGAGCGGGCGGACGCCCGTATCTGGGCGGCGGCCGGATCGATCCCGCTCTACCAGCGCCCCGAGCTGATCGCCGCGAAGTCGGAGATCGCCAACGCCGGGGCCTTCGGCTTCACCACTCCCCGGTACCAGGACATCGGCTTCCGGAAGTGAGCCGCAGGGTGTACGAGGGGTAGAGCCGAGGGGTATCACCGCAGGTCAGAGCCGGTACGTACGGGCTGGGGCGGCCGGAGACGCCACAGCCACGTACCATGGGGTGAGGCCGTGGCGTGATCTGCCCGGCAGGCACGCGTACCGGACCGTACGCGGAGCCACCCACGATTCCGGGAGAAGCGCCGCAAGTATGCCCACGCGCCACGACATTCGTAACGTAGCCATCGTCGCCCACGTCGACCACGGCAAGACGACCCTCGTCGACGCCATGCTGAAGCAGGCCGGCGCCTTCGCGGCCCATCAGCACCTCGACGAACGCATGATGGACTCGAACGACCTTGAGCGCGAGAAGGGCATCACCATTCTCGCGAAGAACACCGCCGTGAAGTACCACCCCAAGGGTGGCGGCGATGTGATCACGATCAACATCATCGACACCCCCGGCCACGCCGACTTCGGAGGCGAGGTCGAGCGCGGCCTGTCCATGGTGGACGCGGTCGTGCTGCTGGTCGACGCCTCCGAGGGCCCGCTGCCGCAGACCCGCTTCGTGCTGCGCAAGGCGCTGGACGCCAAGCTGCCGGTCATCCTGTGCATCAACAAGACGGACCGCCCGGACTCCCGGATCGACGAGGTCGTCAACGAGACGTACGACCTCTTCCTGGACCTGGACGCGGACGAGGACCAGATCGAGTTCCCGATCGTCTACGCCTGCGCGCGCGACGGCATCGCCTCGCTGACCAAGCCGGAGAACGGCACGGTCCCGGCGGACAGCGACTCCCTGGAGCCGTTCTTCTCCACCATCCTCGGCACCGTTCCGGCCCCGGAGTACGACGCGGGCGCGCCGCTCCAGGCCCACGTCACCAACCTGGACGCCGACAACTTCCTCGGCCGTATCGCGCTCTGCCGCGTCGAGCAGGGCGAGCTGCGCAAGGGCCAGCAGGTCGCGTGGATGAAGCGGGACGGCTCGATCCAGAACGTCAAGATCACCGAGCTGCTGATGACCGAGGCGCTCACCCGCAAGCCGGCCGAGGTGGCCGGGCCGGGTGACATCTGCGCGGTCGCGGGCATCCCGGACATCATGATCGGCGAGACGCTGGCCGACCCCGAGAACCCCATCGCGCTGCCGCTCATCACGGTCGACGAGCCCGCGATCTCCATGACCATCGGCACCAACACCTCGCCGCTGGTCGGCAAGGGCGGCAAGGGCCACAAGGTCACCGCCCGCATGGTCAAGGACCGCCTCGACAAGGAGCTCATCGGCAATGTGTCGCTGAACGTCCTGGACACCGAGCGCCCCGACGCGTGGGAGGTGCAGGGCCGTGGCGAGCTGGCGCTGGCCATCCTCGTCGAGACGATGCGCCGGGAGGGCTTCGAGCTGACCGTCGGCAAGCCGCAGGTGGTCACCAAGGAGATCAACGGCAAGGTCCACGAGCCGACCGAGCGGATGACCATCGACTGCCCCGAGGAATACCTCGGCGCGATCACGCAGCTGATGGCCACCCGCAAGGGCCGCATGGAGACCATGACGAACCACGGCTCCGGCTGGGTCCGCATGGAGTTCGTCGTCCCCGCCCGCGGCCTGATCGGCTTCCGTACGGAGTTCCTCACGGACACCCGCGGCACCGGCATCGCGCACTCCATCTTCGAGGGCCACGAGCCGTGGTTCGGCGACCTGCGGACCCGTAACAACGGCTCGCTGGTGGCGGACCGCGCGGGCGTCGTGACGCCGTTCGCGATGATCAACCTCCAGGAGCGCGGCGTGATCTTCGTCGAGCCGACCACCGAGGTCTACGAGGGCATGATCATCGGTGAGAACTCGCGCTCCGACGACATGGACGTGAACATCACCAAGGAGAAGAAGCTCACCAACATGCGCGCCGCGTCCGCGGACACCACCGAGAACGTGGTGCCGCCGCGGAAGCTCTCCCTGGAGCAGTCCCTGGAGTTCTGCCGCGAGGACGAGTGCATCGAGGTGACCCCGGAGACCGTGCGTATCCGCAAGGTCGTCCTCGACCAGAAGGAGCGCGGCCGCGCCGCCTCCCGCGCCAAGCGCTGACGTTTTCCCGAGCCGAGCGCTGACGTTTTCGCGCCGCCCGGCCGACGTT
>NZ_JBHVHQ010000856.1:0-3668 GCF_042800135.1 Streptomyces sp. NPDC057654
CAAGCACGTGCGGAGGCGGATCGGCCTGGACGTGCATCGCCCGCCAGAGGGCGGTCCGCACCGCGGTGCTGTCCGGCGCCTCGGTCTGCTGGTCTGCCATGGTGCTCCCTTCGCGTTGTCCTTCGTGTTGTCCTTCGAGTCGCGTCCGTCGCGTGGTCAGCTCTTCGCGGGGGCCTGGAGGCTCCATACGCGTCCGTCGGGGTCGCGGACCGTCATCTCCTTGGTCCCGTAATGGGTGTCCTCGAACGGCGTGACGACATCAAGGGTCGGGTCGGGGCGGAACGTGTCCGCGTCCGGCACCTTCAGTACGAACTGCGTCTGGGGCTCCTGGTCCTCGGGGACCTCGGCGATGAACACGTAGGGGCTGTCGCCGTTGCGGAGCTGTCCGGAGCTGTGGTCCGTCGCGAACTCCAGCTCGTAGCCGAGGGACTGGAAGAACTTCGCCGACTTCCCCCAGTTGTGCGTCGTCAGGAAGACGGCCTCGATACCTTCGGTGGCCATGTCAGGTCTCCTTTTCGATTGACTTGGTTGAGCCGGTCGGTTCGGTCGATCGCGGGTTGGACTCATGGGCGTCGTCCAGATAGGCGCGCAGCGCGTCGGCGACGAGCGCTGACAGCGACGAGCCGGACTCGACGGCGCGGTACTTGACCTGCTTGATCAGTCCGATCGGCAGATACACGTTGAACTGTTTGACCTCTTCATCGCCCACGAGTCGATGCTAGCACTCTAGCGTGCTAGCAAGCTAGGTCATCTTGTGCGGATATGGCGATCCGTCCAGGGGCGTCCCGAGCCGCGGTCCGTGAGCGGGTGGTCGGGGTCACGGACAGGTTGGGCAATGCACGTATATGGTCCGGGTAAAGCGCTCGTCTACCGGAGGCGCGCGGGAGACGAGGGCGGACAGTGGGCGCGAGAGCCTATGGGCAGGTGCTGCGCGCGGCGGCCTGTGTCCTGATGGGCTGGCAGGTGTGGCTGGTGTGGCGGGTGTCGAGCTATGACTCCTCGACGGTGGAGTGGACCTGCAACCCGGCCGGAGGCTGCTCCAGCGACCAGTTCGCCTCCATGGCGCCCTTCGTCGGCATCGGCTCCACGGTGCTCTTCGGCTTCCTCGCCGCGCGGTTCCTCCAGCGCGCCGTGGTCGGCGCGGCCGTGGCGCTCGCCGCGCTCGCCGCCATCGCCGGCTGGTACGACGCCGTGGACGCCGGCCGAGTCGCGTACGCCACCGTCACCGACTACTTCATAGTCGTCCCCATCGGCCGCTTCCCCGTCTCCGGCTGGCTCACCTTCCTGTGGGCCGTCGCCGGGGCCGGCTGCCTCGCCGCCTGGTGGGGCGCCGCCGTCAGCCTGCGCCGCACCGCCCTGCTGCGCCGCCTCTCCCGCCGGTACTCCACCGCCGACGCCGAACTCCACGGCTGGCGGACCGTCGGCGGCAAGTACGGCGAGGTCACCGTCGTCTTCCGGGACCCGCGCGGCGACCGGCACGAGGTGCCGGCCATCGTGGAACGCGTCGCCCTGGAACGTACCGTCCGAGCCGTGTACGACGAGGCCCGCCCCGACGACCCCGCGTGCACCAGGGTCGCCGTGTCCCGCAGAAAGCTGCTCCGCATCTCATGACCCGTGCGACGCGCCTCGTGCGCCAGTTCTTCTCACCGGTCGCGCTGCTGACGGCCGTTCCGGTGGGCGCTGCCTTCGCCGCGCTCGTACAGGGCACGGTCGAGGGCCCGTTCTGGCTGCTGCTGACCGGACTCACCGTCTCCGCGCTGGCGCTGTTCTTCCTCGGCGGCGTCGCCGAGAGCGGACAGGGCGACCGGGCCCACGCCCTGCGCCCCGGGGGGCCGCGGGCCTACGCGCCCGCGCTGGTCAACTCCGTGCGGGCGGTGCACAAGGAGACCGGCCAGGCCGTCATCGACCCCCGCGACCAGAAGAGCGTGTTCGCCTTCGATCTGACGGTGGTGCCCGAGGACCCGCACCTGGCCCCGTACCGCGTCGAGATCCGCCACCCGCTGGACCTCCAGAATCTGCTGCACCGCAAGTGCGCGGTGGTGGAGTACGACCCCCGGCAGCCGTGGCGGGTCATCGTGCCGAACGACCCGCCGCGGGAGTGGATGGCGCGCGCTCAGCGGCTGGACCCGGAGGCGGTAGGGGTCACCGGCGGCCCCGCGCGCGGACTGCCGGCCGGGTCGCAGATCCTGGTGCTGGGGGCGGTGGCGGCGGGGGTCTTCCTGTGGCTGTTGGGGTCGTTGGCGGGCTGAGGGGCGGCCCAGAGGTCAGCCCTTGCCGCCCTTGCCGCGCGGGTTCTTCTCGATCACCTTGCCGTTGAGATCGGCCACCAGATACGCCGAGCCGTACGCGTCCGTGACGTACACCTTGAGCACCGGCCGCTTGTCCAGGAACGGATAGGCGGGGTCCACGTCGATGAAGTGGCTGGTCGGCTTCGCCACCCCGAGGTCGTTGTCCGCCGTGCGCAGCAGCGCCGGGAGGGCGTCCCAACGGAACTTCTCCAGATCCACCATGGCGGTGCCGGGCATGAGGGTGCCGCCCGCGCGCTCCCGGGCGGCCTTGCCCTTGTCGTACGCGAAGTGGTCGTAGAGGTTCTTGTCGCCCTTGGCGGGGGCTTCGGCGCTCGCCCGCTTCTCGTGCATCGTGAAGTCGGTGACGCGGGTGCCGCCCATCACCGGCTTCAGCTTCCCGATGACGGACCGGACCCCGTCCGGCGTCAGCAGGTTGATGTCCCGCTCGGCCACCGTCCCCGCCGTGCCGGTGGGGTCGTCGGCCGCCCGCCCCTCGGGCGCGGGGAGCAGCGCCCAGACGAGGGCGGCGGTCACGGCCGTTCCGACGAGGGAGGTCACGAGCGGCACGACGCGGGCCCGGCGGAGCCGACGGCGGGCTTCCCGCTCGCCGAGCGTGGGGGAGGGCGCGGAGGCGGAGGAGCGGAACGACGAAGAGGGCGAAGAGGGCGAAGCGTACGAGGTGCGAGAGGAGGTGGAGGTAGAAGTGGTCGAGGTGAAGGACGAGATCCGCGGGCCGGCGACCGTCGGCGGCATGGCCTTGGTCCGGCTCGGCGGTATGACGGCGGTACGGGCCGGAGGCGCGGCATCCTCCGGCGGCTTCGGAGGAGGCGTGGCGGCCGTATGCTTCCCGCTCCTGCCGTCCCCCGCCTCCGCCGCCGCCAGCATCCGGTCCAGCGCCCCGGCGTCCGGCCGCGCCGCCGTGTCCCGCGTCAGCAGCGCCTTGAGCACGGGCGTCAGCGCGCCCGCCCGCTCCGGCTCCGGGACCGGCTCGTCCAGGATGGCGGCCAGCGTCGCGAGCGTGCTGGCCTTGCGCAGCGGATGGCGGCCCTCCACGGCGACGTACAGCAGCATCCCGAGCGACCACAGGTCGGAGGCGGGGTCGCCCTCGTGGCCGCGGAGGCGTTCGGGGGCGATGTAGTCGGGGGAGCCGATGAGCGCGCCGGTGGCCGTCAGGCTGGTGGCGTCGCGGATCGCGGCGATGCCGAAGTCGGTGAGCACGGGCCGGCCGTCGGTGCGCAGCAGGACGTTGGCGGGCTTGACGTCGCGGTGGTGGATGCCCGCGGCGTGGGCGGCGCGCAGCGCGGCCAGCACCCCACGGCCGATCCGGGCGGCCTCGGCGGGCGACAGCGGCCCCGGGGCCAGCCGGTCCTGGAGGCTGGC
>NZ_JBHVHQ010000857.1:0-3665 GCF_042800135.1 Streptomyces sp. NPDC057654
GGCCAGCACACAGACGCGGCGCCCGGCGAAGCGTTCCATGAGCCTCGGCACGGCGGGTCGCAGCGGCGAGGGCCACGCCGCCCGCTCCCCCGCGCACTCGCCGGGCGGCAGCAGGTCGAGCTGGCGGGGGCCGCCGATGAGCACGTCGGCCGCGCGCAGGGCTTCCCGGGAGGCAGGGGCGAGCCCCGGCCAGCCGTCGGCGCCGATGCCCACGACCGTCACGGGCGCCGCCGTCACGGGCGCCGCCGTCACGGGAACCGCCATCGCGGGAGCCGCGCCGGGTGTCGTCTCGGGCGGCGGTGGCGGAACGGGGGTCACGGGGACGTACCTCAGGATCGGCGGAAGCGACGGAAGCGGCGGACGGTCGGCGGAATGGTGCGGAGCGGCGGTGAAACAGCGGGACAATGGCCGAAGACAGCCGAAGACGGTTGGCGAAGGCTGACGACGGATCGGGGCGGCGGAGGGCCTCGGCACTGCGCAGGGTGCGGCAGTGAACACGGACAGGTATGAGAACGGGCAGGTCAGAACGTGTGCCGCCACAGACGGCACGCGCGGCAACGGAACTCTACTGACCTGCGGCGCGCAGGTCGCGGCCGGGACCGGCCAGAGTTCCGGTTGCGTACAATTCGCAGGTACAGATCAATTGCGGGAGGCAGTGGCGTGGGGCGTTCACCGGTGGTGCTGGGAATCGAGTCGTCCTGCGACGAGACCGGAGCCGGTCTGGTCCAGGACGGAGTACTGCTGGGCCACGCCGTAGCGTCCAGTATGGACGAGCACGCGCGGTACGGCGGCGTCGTCCCGGAGATCGCGGCGCGCGCCCATGTGCACGCGGCCGCCCCGGTCGTACGGGCCGCCCTCGCCGACGCGGGCCTGAAGATGGCCGACATCGGCGCCGTGGCCGTCACCACCGGTCCCGGCCTGTCCGGCGCGCTCCAGGTCGGCGTCGCCGCCGCCAAGGGCTTCGCCTATTCGCTGGGCGTCCCGCTGTACGGCGTGCACCACCTCGCGGGCCATGTGGCGGCCGACACCCTGGAGCACGGCCCGCTGCCCGACCCCTGCATGGTGCTGATCGTCTCCGGCGGCCACACCTCGCTGCTGCTCGTACGGGACCTGGCCCGCGATCCGATCGTCCACCTCGGCGACACCCTCGACGACGCGGCCGGCGAGTGCTTCGACAAGGTCGCGCGCGTCTTCGGGCTGCCGTACCCGGGTGGGCCGGCCGTCGACCGGGCGGCCCGTACGGGCAACCCGCGCGCCGTCGCCTTCCCGCGCCCGCTGATGGGGCCGCGCGACGACAAGTACGCCTTCTCCTTCTCCGGCCTCAAGACCGCGGCGGCCCGCTGGGCGGAGCAGCACCGCGCGAGCGGGCAGCCGCTGCCCGTCGAGGACGGCGCGGCCTCCCTCCAGGAGGCGGTCGCGGACGTGCTCACCAAGAAGGCCGTCGCCGCCTGCCGCGACCACGGCGTGGACACCCTCGTGGTGGTCGGCGGCGTGGCCGCCAACTCGCGCGTGCGGGAACTGGCGCAGCAGCGGTGCGAGGCCGCCGGGATCACCCTGCGGGTGCCGCCGCTGCGGCTGTGCACCGACAACGGCGCGATGATCGCCGCGGTCGGCGACCTGCTGGTGCGCGCGGGCGCCGAGCCCGCGCCGCTCGACGTGTCCATCGACCCGTCGGCGCCGCTGGAGTACGCGGCGCTGCACCCCGTGAGCGGCACGGCCAAGACCGCCAAGACTGCCAAGGCGGCGCGAGCGGCGAGGGCGGCGAAGACCGCCCGTACGACCAGCGCCGCCTGACCATCTCCCGAGCCCCTCGGAGCCCGACTTGCGTACCGCCGACATCCGCAGCCGCTTCCTCGACTTCTTCGCCGAGCGGGGCCACACCGTGGTCCCGAGCGCGCCGCTGCCCACTCCGGACCCGACGCTGCTCTTCGTCAACGCGGGCATGGTCCCCTTCAAGCCGTATCTGGCGGGCGAGGCGCAGCCGCCGTGGCCGCGGGCGACGAGCGTGCAGAAGTGTGTGCGGACCCTGGACATCGAGGAGGTCGGCCGCACCACCCGGCATGGCTCCTTCTTCCAGATGAACGGCAACTTCTCGTTCGGCGACTACTTCAAGGAAGAGGCCATCGGCTTCGCCTGGGCGCTGTCCACCACCCCGGTGGCGGAGGGGGGGTACGGGCTCGACCCGGACCGCATCTGGGCGACGGTGCACCACTCCGACGCGGAGGCCGCCGAGATCTGGCGGCGCGTGGCGGGGCTGCCGCCGGAGCGGATCGTCGAGCGCGGCGACGAGGACAACTTCTGGTCCATGGGTGTGCCGGGCCCGTGCGGTCCCTGCTCGGAGATGTACTACGACCGCGGCCCGGCGCTCGGGCGTGCGGGCGGGCCGGCCGTGGACGAGGACCGGTACATGGAGTTCTGGAACCTCGTCTTCATGCAGTACGAGCGCGGTGAGGGAAGCGGCAAGTCCGGCTACCCGATCCTCGGCGAACTTCCCCGCCGCAACATCGACACCGGCATGGGGCTGGAGCGGATGGCGACGCTCCTGCAAGGCGTCGACAACCTGTACGAGATCGACGAGACGCGTCCCGTGCTGGACCGCGCGGCCGAACTGACCGGGTCCCGCTACGGCGCGGACGCCCAAGCGGACGTGCGGCTGCGGGTCGTCGCCGACCATGTGCGCACCGCCCTGATGCTGCTCGGCGACGGCACGGCCCCCGGCAACGAGGGCCGCGGGTACGTGCTGCGGCGCATCCTGCGCCGGGCCGTGCGCTCGGTGCGGCTGCTGGGCCACCAGGACCCGGCGCTGCCGGAGCTGCTTCCGGTGGCCCGCGACTGCATGGCGCCGAGCTACCCGGAGGTCGCCGAGCAGTTCGACCGCATCGCGCAGCAGGCGTACGCGGAGGAGGACGCGTTCCGTTCGACGCTGCGTCAGGGCACGACCGTACTGGACACAGCGGTCGCCAAGGTCAAGAAGTCGGGCGGGCGTTCACTGCCGGGCGCGCAGGCGTTCCTGCTGCACGACACCTACGGCTTCCCCGTCGAGCTGACGCTGGAGATGGCCGAGGAGCAGGGCGTCGAGGTGGACCGCGAGGGGTTCACGGCACTGATGACCGAGCAGCGCGAGCGCGCCCGTGCCGATGCGCGGGCCCGCAAGTCCGGTGTCAGCGCCGACACTTCGGCGTTCCGCACCGTTCTCGACGCGAACGGCCCCACCGACTGGCGCGCGTGGGAGACCCTCCAGACGGACTCCCGTGTCCTGGCCGTGCTGGGCGCGGACGGCCCGCTGCCGGTCGTACGCACTGGCGAGATCGCCACCGTGGTACTGGACCGCACCCCGTTCTACGCGGAGTCGGGCGGCCAGGAGAGCGACGCGGGGCTCCTGACCGGGTCCTCGGTGGAGGCCGAGGTGCTGGACGTGCAGCGGCCGCTGCCGGGGCTGGTGGCCCATCAGATCCGGGTCACCGCAGGCGAGTTGGCGACCGGTGACGCCGTACGGGCCGCCGTCGACCCGGAGTGGCGGCTCGGCGCGCGGCAGGCGCACTCCGGTACGCACGTGCTGCACGCCGCGCTGCGCCAGGTGCTCGGCCCGACCGCGCTGCAAGCCGGCTCGTACAACCGGCCCGGATCGCTGCGGCTGGACTTCCCCTGGCGCGGCGCGCTCGGCC
>NZ_JBHVHQ010000858.1:0-3650 GCF_042800135.1 Streptomyces sp. NPDC057654
CGCCAGCACGTCGGGGACCAGCTCGGCGTGCGAGCCGGAGAGGATGGACAGCCCGACGCAGTGCACGTCCTCGGCGACGGCCGCCGAGACGATCTGCTCCGGGGTGAGCCGGATGCCCTGGTAGACCACCTCGAACCCGGCGTCGCGGGCCCGTACGGCGATCTGCTCGGCGCCGTTGGAGTGCCCGTCCAGGCCCGGCTTGCCGACCAGCAGCCGCAGCCTGCCGCAGCCCAGCTCCTCGGCGGTACGGGCCGCCTTCGCCCGTACGGCCGCGAGCGGGCTGCCCGGCTCGGCGGCGACCGCCACGGGAGCGCCGCTCACGCCCGTAGGCGCGCGGAACTCGCCGAAGACGTCCCGCAGCGCCCAGGACCACTCGCCGGTCGTGACGCCCGCGCGGGCGCATTCGAGCGTCGCGGCGAAGAGGTTGTCGCTGCCCGCCGCGGTCTTCTTGAGCACGGCCAGCGCGTCCTGCGCGCGGCCTTCGTCGCGGTCGTCGCGCCAGGCGCCCAGCGCCGCCACCACGCGCGCCTCGTTGGCCGGGTCGACGGTCATGATGGCGGTGTCGAGATCCGCGGTGAGCGGGTTGGGCTCGGTGGACTCGTAGCTGTTGACACCGACGATCAGCTCCTCGCCGGCCTCGATCCGCGCCCGCCGCTCCGCGTGCGAGGAGACGAGCTGCGATTTGAGATAGCCGGACTCCACGGCGGCCATCGCGCCGCCCATCTCCTGGATACGGGCGATCTCCGCCCGGCACTCGGTGACGAGCGCCGCCACCTTGGCCTCGACGACATGGGAGCCGGCGAAGATGTCCTCGTACTCCAGCAGATCGCTCTCGTGGGCCAGGACCTGCTGGATACGGAGCGACCACTGCTGGTCCCAGGGGCGGGGCAGGCCCAGCGCCTCGTTCCAGGCGGGGAGCTGCACGGCGCGGGCGCGGGCGTCCTTGGAGAGGGTGACGGCCAGCATCTCCAGCACGATGCGCTGGACGTTGTTCTCCGGCTGCGCTTCGGTCAGGCCCAGCGAGTTGACCTGGACGCCGTAGCGGAAGCGGCGCTGCTTGGCGTTCTCGATGCCGTACCGCTCGCGGGTGATCGCGTCCCAGACGCGGCCGAAGGCGCGCATCTTGCACATCTCCTCGATGAAGCGGACGCCCGCGTTCACGAAGAAGGAGATCCGGGCGACGACGTCCCCGAACCGCTCCGGGGCCACCTGCCCGGAGTCGCGCACGGCGTCCAGCACCGCGATGGCGGTGGACATCGCGTACGCGATCTCCTGTACGGGCGTGGCACCGGCTTCCTGGAGGTGGTAGCTACAGATGTTGATCGGGTTCCACTTGGGGATGCGGGCCACCGTGTACGCGATCATGTCGGTGGTCAGCCGGAGCGAGGGGCCGGGCGGGAAGACGTGCGTCCCGCGCGACAGGTACTCCTTGACGATGTCGTTCTGCGTGGTGCCGGAGAGCTCGGTGATGTCGGCGCCCTGTTCCTCGGCCACCACCTGATACATCGCCAGCAGCCACATCGCGGTGGCGTTGATGGTCATGGAGGTGTTCATGCGCTCCAGCGGGATGTCCTGGAACAGCCGCCGCATGTCGCCGAGATGGGAGACGGGGACCCCGACCCGGCCGACCTCGCCGCGGGCGAGGACGTGGTCGGGGTCGTAACCGGTCTGCGTCGGGAGGTCGAAGGCGACCGACAGGCCGGTCTGCCCCTTGGCGAGGTTGCGCCGGTAGAGCTCGTTGGACGCCTCGGCGGTGGAGTGCCCGGCGTAGGTCCGCATCAGCCACGGACGATCCTTCTGACGCTCAGTCATGTACGTCTCTCAGCC
Organism: Streptomyces sp. NPDC057654; assembly: GCF_042800135.1. Classification (NCBI taxonomy): domain Bacteria; kingdom Bacillati; phylum Actinomycetota; class Actinomycetes; order Kitasatosporales; family Streptomycetaceae; genus Streptomyces; species Streptomyces sp. NPDC057654. Next base: position 1,828 of record NZ_JBHVHQ010000858.1, read on the forward strand.
GTCTCGTTCGGAACGCTCAGCTTGTGCTGGCCGTTCTGCACTCTCTGAACTGACCTGCCCGCTCCGGGCGTTCAGATGTCGCGGAAGCGGTTGATGGCGTCGAGGTGGCGCTCGCGCAGCTCCGGGTCGGAGACGCCCATGCCCTCCTCGGGCGCGAGCGCGAGCACGCCGACCTTGCCCTGGTGGAGGTTGCGGTGCACGTCGTACGCCGCCTGCCCGGTCTCCTCCAGCGCGTACGTCCGCGACAGCGTCGGGTGGATCTTCCCCTTGGCGATCAGCCGGTTGGCCTCCCACGCCTCGCGGTAGTTGGCGAAGTGGGAGCCGATGATCCGCTTGAGCGACATCCACAGATAGCGGTTGTCGTACTCGTGGGTGTAGCCCGAGGTGGAGGCGCAGGTGACGATGGTGCCGCCCTTGCGCGTGACGTACACGGAGGCGCCGAAGGTCTCGCGGCCGGGGTGTTCGAAGACGATGTCCACGTCCTCGCCGCCCGTCAGCTCCCGGATGCGCTTGCCGAACCGCTTCCACTCGCGCGGGTCCTGGTGGTGCTCGTCCTTCCAGAACCGGTACTCCTCGGCGGTCCGGTCGATGATCGCCTCCGCGCCCATCCTCCGGCAGATCTCCGCCTTGCGCGGGCTGGAGACGACGCAGATCGGATTGGCGCCGCCGGCCAGCGCGAACTGCGTGGCGTAGCTGCCGAGTCCGCCGCTCGCGCCCCAGATCAGGACGTTGTCGCCCTGCTTCATGCCCGCGCCGTTGCGCGAGACGAGCTGCCGGTAGGCGGTGGAGTTGACCAGCCCGGGGGAGGCCGCCTCCTCCCAACTGAGATGCCGGGGCTTGGGCATCAGCTGGTTGGACTTGACGAGCGCGATCTCCGCCAGGCCGCCGAAGTTGGTCTCGAAGCCCCAGATGCGCTGCTCGGGGTCGAGCATCGTGTCGTTGTGGCCGTCGGAGGACTCCAGCTCCACGGAGAGGCAGTGCGCGACGACCTCGTCGCCGGGGCGCCAGGTGTTGACGCCGGGGCCGGTGCGCAGTACGACGCCGGCGAGGTCGGAGCCGATCACGTGGTACGGCAGGTCGTGCCGCCGGGCGAGCGGCGAGAGCCGCCCGTACCGCTCCAAAAACCCGAAGGTGGACAGCGGCTCGAAGATCGAGGTCCAGACGGAGTTGTAGTTCACCGAGCTGGCCATGACGGCGACCAGGGCCTCGCCGGGGCCGAGCTCGGGCGTGGGCACGTCCTCGACGTGCAGGGACTTGCGGGGGTCCTTGTCCCGCGTGGCGAGGCCGGCGAACATCTCGGCCTCGTCCTTGTGCACGGTCACCGCGCGGTACGACTCGGGGATGGACAGGGCGGCGAAGTCCTCGCTCGTGCTGTCCGACGCGACGATGGCGTCCAGTAGCTGGTTCACGGTGTGCCTCCGGCGAAGCGCGTTGTCTTTCGAGGGAACGGCTTGAGGGGACGTCGGGGGATGCGGAAAGGGGTGCGGCGGGTGCAGAGGCGATGCCGTCGGTTCGGCGGTGTGCTGGTGCTCGGCGGTGCGCCCGGTCGGGCGCGAGGTGCCTGTGACGCAGGCGTCCGGGCGCACAGAGTGCTTGTGGGGACAGCCGGCACACGACGGTTGTGTCTGCGCGCCGGCCGCCCGGACACTCTCAAGGTATGACACCGGGTGCCAGTCGACAAGACACTCAGTGCCAAGAATTTCTCTCAGATGTCACTCGTAGGGCACGAATGAGCAAAGTGCGGGGCGGGAAGGGCCCGGACGCAGCGGCGCCGGCCCCGGGGTGGGGGGGGGGGGCAAAGAATAAATAAACGGGGGCGGCGG
>NZ_JBHVHQ010000859.1:0-3640 GCF_042800135.1 Streptomyces sp. NPDC057654
CCCTTCACATCTTGACGCGCATCCGCCGATTGCGCGACATTGAAGCCCGGCATCCGGCGCTTCGGGGGGCAAAGTCGCCCATGCAGAACATCACTGGAAAGAATGACGCCGACCGGGGATCCGCGCTCGGGGGCTCGCTCCCCGCCGTCGCGGGCGCGGCCGTCGCCGTCGGCGGGGTCGGCGCGGCGCTGGCGCTCGGCGATATCGCCTCACCCCTGCGCGCGCCGTTCGCGCTCTTCTTCCTCTTCGCCGCGCCCGCGTGCGCCGTGGCGGTCGCGCTGCGCGGCCTCGACCCGCTCGGCAGGTGGGTGGCGGCGGCGGGCGGCGCCCTCGCGATCGACCTGCTGATCGCCCAGGCCATGCTCGCGCTGCACATCTGGTCGGTCACCGGCGGGATCGTCGCCGTGGCCGCCCTGAGCCTCATCCTCTTCGCCCTACCCCTGCTGGCACACGCGCGGCACCACCGCGACCGCGCGGCGAGAAGTCGGACCTCTTGACGTGAGCATCAGCGTGTACCGCCCCGGTGAGCTGACCGCCGGGGACCGTGCGGCGTGGACCGCCATGCAGTCGCAGTCCTTCGAGAACGGCACGCCGCAGCTCGCCAACCCTTTCCTCGCCCCGGAGTTCGCCCTCGCCGTCGGCCGCTGCCGGCGCGGGGTGCGGATCGCGGTCGCGCGCGAGGAGGGCGAGCCGGTGGCCTTCCTGCCGTTCCAGCGCTCCGTGTCCGGGGTGGGCCGGGCGATCGGGCTGGGCGTCTCGGACGCCCAGGGTCTGGTCCACCGGCCGGGGTTCCAGTGGGACGCGCGGGAGCTGCTGTCGGCGTGCTCCATGTCGGTGTGGGAGTTCGACCACCTGGTGGAGGGGCAGAAGCCGTTCGAGGTGGGGGCCGCCGGCTCGTACGCCTCCCCGGTGATCGACGTCGAGCAGGGGTACGAGGCGTATCTGGCGCAGCTGCGCAAGCAGGCGGGCAAGTTCACCCGCACGACCCTGGCGAAGGAGCGCAAGCTCGGCCGGGACGTGGGCGAGGTGCGGTACGAGCACGATGAGCGCGATCCGGACGTCCTCGCGACGCTGATCGGCTGGAAGTCCGCGCAGTACCGAAGAACCGGGCGCAGCGACCGCTTCGCCCACGCCTGGATCGCGCACCTCGTGGAGCAGCTCTTCCACACCCGCACCCCCTCCTTCGCGGGGCTGCTCTCGGTGCTCTACGCGGGCGACAGGCCGGTCGCGGCGCATTTCGGACTGCGGTCGGAGCGGGTGCTGGCCTGTTGGTTTCCCGCGTACGACCCGGCGTTCGCGAAGTTCTCGCCCGGCCTCGTGCTGCATCTGCGGATGGCCGAGGGCGCCGCCGCGCAGGGCATGGCCTATCTGGATCTCGGGCGCGGCGAGAAGGAGTACAAGGACTCCCTCAAGACACGGGAGCTGACCGTGTCCGAGGGCTGGGTGACGCGCCGCCATCCGGTGGCGCTGGCGCACCGCGCACGGCGCGCCCCGGTGCGGGCGCTGCGCAATACGGTCCTCTCCCGGCCTGAGCTCTTCGATCCGGCCGACCGGCTGCTGAAGCGAATGGGCCGTTTTCGGTCGGCCGACTGAGGAAGGTCCGGAGGAACAAAGGGCTCCGAATGCGCCATCGGAATCAGGCGCAAAAAACATCGAAGGAGGGGTCTCGGCTCAAGGTCTTGCCTTAGAGTCTCAACCGTCAATACCGTCGTACATCCACCCGCATCGGTCCATCACGCAAAGCGGCGCAAGGGGAGGGCTCAAGCACCGCGATGGATACCGGCGCGGGGCGCGGTGGGGGGGCACCGTACCCGGCCGAGCCAGTCGTGCCGAGCTACGGGCCGCGCGGCCAGCACCACACGCCAACTCGCCCTGCCCGTACGGGGATCCATGCCGTCGGACACAGGGTGAGGACCCCCCTTTCGAACCGGATAACCCAACGGACCGCTCTGGGCGGGCGGTCCACCGGACGAGAGGGAAAAAGACTCATGAGTTCAGTTCTGCGTCCTGCGGCAACCAGCCAAGATCCATTAATTCCCGGTCAATATAGGCCGGTGACCTCGGATTTCGCAATAGCACCGCCGGTGAGCGTCGTCATACCGGCGATGAACGAGGCCGAGAATCTTCCCTACGTCTTCAAGACGCTCCCCGACTGGATACACGAAGTGGTCCTGGTCGACGGGAATTCAACGGACGACACCGTTCAGGTGGCCCGGGAACTGTGGCCGGAGATCAAAGTCGTCGAACAGCGCGGAAAGGGCAAGGGGGACGCGCTGATCACCGGGTTCGCCGCCTGCACGGGCGAGATCATCGTCATGGTGGACGCCGACGGCTCGGCGGACGGCGGCGAGATCGTCTCCTACGTCTCCGCGCTGGTGGGGGGCGCGGACTTCGCGAAGGGGTCACGGTTCGCCAACGGCGGCGGCACGGACGACATGACCCCGATCCGCAAGCTCGGCAACCGGGTGCTGACCTCCGTGGTCAACCACAAGTTCGGCGCCCGCTACACCGATCTGTGCTACGGCTACAACGCCTTCTGGAAGCGGTGCCTGGACGAGATCGCGCTGGACTGCGCCGGGTTCGAGATCGAGACCCTGATGAACATCCGGGTGGTCAAGGCCGGGTTACGGGTCCAGGAAGTGCCGAGCCACGAGTTCGAGCGCATCCACGGCGTCAGCAATCTGCGGGCGGTCCACGACGGGCTGCGGGTGCTCAGAGTGATACTGCGCGAGCGGGCCGCCCGGCCGCGCAGGCAGCGGACCGCGGCCATGGCGCCGGGCGCGAGCCGCGGGGAAGTGTCTTGAACCAGCCCACCGGGCCGGGCGCACGGCGGTCCGGCCCGCCCGCCGTCTCGGTGGTCGTCTGCGTCTACACCGAGGACCGCTGGGAGGACATCCTGGCCGCCGTGGCCTCGCTGCGCGACCAGTCGGCGCCGGCCCACGAGACGCTGCTGGTGGTCGACCACAACGCCGCGCTGCTGCGGCGGCTCGCCAAGCACTACGGCGACGACGGCGCGGGCGCGGCGTCCGGCCCCGGCGGCGAGGTGCGGGTGCTCGCCAACGCCGGGCCCCGGGGCCTGTCCGCGGGCCGCAACACCGGCGTCGCCGAGTCCACGGGCGAGGTCATCGCCTTCCTCGACGACGACGCCGTCGCCGAGCGGGACTGGCTGCGCCGCTTCGCCGCCGCGTACGCGGACCCGCGCGTGATGGCCGTGGGCGGCCGCACCGCCCCCGCATGGGAGTCGCGCCGCCGGCCGGCCTGGTTCCCCGAGGAGTTCGACTGGGTCGTGGGCTGTACGTACCGGGGGCTGCCGCCGGGCCGGGTGCGGGTCCGCAACGTCCTGGGCGGCAACGCGTCGTTCCGGCGCGCCGCGTTCGAGGCGGTCGGGGGGTTCGCCTGCGGCATCGGGCGGGACGGCCACCGGCTGCCGCTGGGCTGCGAGGAGACGGAGATGTGCATCCGGCTGACCCGCGCGATGCCGGACGCGGTGCTGCTGATCGACGACCGGGCGGTGATCCACCACCGGGTGCCGGCGGCCCGCGAGCGGTTCCGCTACTTCCGCACCCGCGCGTACGCCGAGGGCCTGTCGAAGGCGCTGGTGGCGGGCAGCGTGGGGACGCGGGCGGGGCTGGAGACGGAG
>NZ_JBHVHQ010000860.1:0-3640 GCF_042800135.1 Streptomyces sp. NPDC057654
CGTTCACGGGGCGCAGGGTCGGCAGAACGACCCGGAAGAACGTCTGGCGCGGGCCCGCGCCGTCGATGGCCGCGGCCTCTTTGAGCGTCGGGTCGACGGATTTCAGCCCGGCGAGGTACAGGATCATCACATAGCCGGTGTGCCGCCAGCCCGCCGCGAGCAGGATCATCCAGATATTGAGGTCGGGGTCGCCGAGCCAGTCCACCGGATTGTCGCGGGCGAGTACGGCGTTGAGCGCGCCCTGGTCGCGGGAGAGGATCAGCTGCGCGATGAATCCGACGATCGCGAGCGAGAGCACGACCGGCATATAGAGGGTGGACTGGTAGAAGCGGCTGAAGCGGACGCCGCGGTCGAGGAGTACGGCCAGCAGCAGCCCGAACGGGGTGGCGATCAGCCCGAGGAAGGCGAGCCACAGCAGATTGTTGCGGGCGGCCGGCCAGAACGGCGGGTAGTCGGTGAACAGGTCGTGGTAATTCTGCCCGCCGACCCATTTGATGTCGCCGATCCCGTCCCAGCTGGTGAAGGAGAGACCGACGGAGGCGAGGGTCGGGCCCCAGATGATGGCCAGGTCGAGCAGTACGGGTATGCCCAGCAGCACGCCGATGACGGCGAGGTCGCGGCGGGTGAACCGCCGCGGGCCGCGCCGCCGGGCGCGCCGTGTGGTGACGGAAGGCACGGCGCGCAGCTCCTACTCACCGGCGAACATCGACTTTTTCTGGGATTCGATGGATTTGAGCAGGCCGTCGATGTCGCCGGGGTCGTTGATGAAGCGCTGGATGGACGGGATCATCACGGTCTGCGCGAAGTCGGGCCGGGTGTCGCGGTCCATGAACTGGGAGATCTGCTTCGCACCGGAGACGAGTTCGGCCGCTTTCTTCTGCAAGGTGTTGTACGAGCCCGTGGACGCCCGGTCGTTGACGGCGACGTTGTTGGGGTCGCTCTTCAGATAGCTCTCCTCGGCGCCCGGCGTGGCGAGATATTTCAGCAGATCCTTCGCACCCTTCTTGTCCTTGGCCTTCTTCGCCATGAGGAAGCCGTCGACGGGCGCCTCCACCGCCTCCTGGCCGTACCGTGAGTCGATCTCCGGGAAGGGGAAGAAGTCGAGATCCTCGCGGTCGGCGGCGGTGAACTGCTGGCCGGGGTGCGGGAGGCCGAGCACGGTCATGCCGGCCTTCTTCCGCGCGAGGCTCTGCGCGGCCTCCTGCCAGGTGCGGCCGTTGGCGCCCTGCTGGTGATAGGGCAGGATGCCGCGCCAGAGGTCGAATACGCGCTTGACCCTGGGGTCGGTCCAGGATTCCTTGCCGCGCATGAGCGAGAGGTGGAAGTCGTAGCCGTTGGCGCGCATATCGAGGTAGTCGAAGGTGCCCATGGCGGGCCAGCCGTCCTTGTCGCCGAAGGCGATCGGTACGAGCCCGTCCCCCCGCATCCGCCGGGCGAGCGCCGTGTACTGGTCGAAGGTCTTCGGCACCTCGTAACCGCGTTGCTGGAAGACGCTCTTCCGGTAGAACACGGCCCACGGATAGTAGTAGTACGGCACGAAGTACTGTTTGCCGTCCTCGCCGGTGGACTGGTCCTTCAGCGCCTTCGAAAAGCCCTGGAACCCCGTCCACAGGTCGCTGATGTCGGTGAGCAGCCCCTTCTCGGCGAAGAACTGCATCCGGTATCCGGCGAACCACATGAATACGTCGTCCGGACTACCCTTGAGATACCGGTTGATGTTCTGTTGAAAGCTGTTGTGGTCAACGGTGTTGACTTTGACCTTCTTCTTCGACTTCTTCTCATAGGCCGCGAAGGAATCCGCGAACGCCTTCTTGGGCACCGGGTCCGAGGCATTCGAGCCCAGGGTGATGCCGTCGCCGCCGGGGCCGTCGCCGCAGGCGCTGAGCAGGGCGGGGAGGGCGACCGCTCCGGCGCCGAGCGCTGAGGCCCGTAGCAGCGTCCGGCGGGACATCCGATGTCCCGTGTCCCCCGGGACTCCTGCGGCTTCGCGTTGTCCGGCCGTACCGCTGAACGATGACTGTGCCATGTCCCCCTCCTCAGGGGTGCAATCGAACACAACCGAACGCAAGTGTTGGGATCTCACCGTCAAGTTCGGGCACCGTCAAGGGTTTTGACACGAAGGCGGGGAACCGTTACCGCATCTCTTCCAACAGAGTCCAACACGGTCTACCGTAAACGCGCGTTGGTGACACGTACATGACGCCATGTATTCCTCTGACGGACGGAGTACCGCATGCTGCGCCATCTTCCCGCTGCTTTCACCGGCCGAAGAGTCATCGGATCGCTCGCCGCCGCACTGCTCTGTACAGCGGGCCCGTCCGGACTGGCCGGGCCCGCAGCCGCGCACAGCTCCGGAACCCAGCACACCGCGACGCCCGGCTCCGCCGAGACCCGCTCGCCCCGCCTCCCCGACGGGCTCGCCGCCACGCCGCCCATGGGCTTCAACAACTGGAACTCGACGCACTGCCGCGCCGAGTTCGACGAGTCGATGGTCAAGTCCATCGCCGACATCTTCGTCACCAAGGGGCTCAAGGCCGCCGGGTACCAGTACGTCAATCTCGACGACTGCTGGGCGCTCCCGCAGCGCGACGCGAACGGCAAGCTGGTCCCCGACCCCCAGCGCTTCCCTAACGGCATCAAGGCCGTCGCCGACTACGTCCACTCCAAGGGGCTGAAGTTCGGCATCTACACGAGCGCGGGCGTCAAGACGTGCAGCCCGACGGGCTTCCCCGGCGCGCTGTACCACGAGAAGTCCGACGCTCAACAATTCTCGGAGTGGGGCGTCGACTACCTCAAGTACGACAACTGCAACAACCTCGGCCTGGACGCCAAGAAGCGTTACATCACCATGCGCGACGCGCTCAAGGCCACCGGCCGCCCCATCGTCTACGCCCTGTGCGAATGGGGCCAGAACAAGCCCTGGGAGTGGGCCGCGGACGTCGGCCACCTGTGGCGCACGACCGGCGACATCAGCGACCGGTGGAGCAGCATGCTCGGCATCCTCAAGCAGAACCTGCCGCTCGCCCCGTACGCGGGCCCCGGCCACTGGAACGACCCCGACATGCTGGAGGTCGGCAACGGCGGCATGACGGACACCGAGTACCGCACCCACTTCTCCCTGTGGTCGATGATGGCCGCACCCCTGCTCATCGGGACCGATCTGCGCACGGCGACCCCCGAGACGTACGAGATCGTCTCCAACCGCGAGATCATCGCGCTCGACCAGGACGCGCTCGGCAAGCAGGGCACGGTCCTGTCCTCCGACGGCGGGCGCTGGACCGTCGTCAAGCAGCTGAAGGACGGCGACCGCGCCGTCGCCCTCTTCAACGAGACGGACCAACCGCAGAAGATCGCGACCACCGCCAAGGCCGTCGGCATGCCCGCGGCCCCCACGTACCGGCTGCGCGACCTCTGGCAGCACAAGCACCACAACACGCACGGCGACATCAGCACCACCGTCCCGGCACACGGCACCGCCGTCTACCGGATCTCGACGGTGAAGCAATGAGCGGGGCGGCACTGAGCACGGTGCGGCGCTGAGACACTGCGCGCACCGCGGCCCGCCCGTGACGTACGGCGTAGGCGACGGCCTACGCCGTCGGCGCCGCCATCTCCTGCCCCGCGCTCCACAGCCCCAGCT
>NZ_JBHVHQ010000861.1:0-3638 GCF_042800135.1 Streptomyces sp. NPDC057654
GACGAAACCCGCACCCACCCACGCCGAATACCGCCCCACCCACCAGCCGCCCGCGACACCAGCCCACCCCCCGGCGGTAGACAGCGAACCTGCCACAGGGGCAGGGGCTCTCCCGACAGAAGTGCAATTTTTATTGCGCAACTTTTCTTTTCTATCTACCGTGGGGGCATGACCGACCCCGAGATGCAGCGGATCGCCGACCTGGACACCCTCAAGGCGTTCAGCCACCCGCTGCGCATGAAGCTCTACCGGGCGCTGACCGTGGCCCGCACCGCCACCGCGTCCCAGCTGGCCGAGACGGTCGACGAGGCGGTGTCGCTCGTCAGCTATCACCTGCGCAAGCTCGCCGCTCACGGGCTGATCGAGGAGGCCGAGCCGCAGAGCGCCGACGGGCGTGAGCGCTGGTGGCGGCTGGTGAGCGGCGGGGTGAGCGTGCGGGACCGGGACTTCCGGGACGCGCCGGAGAGCGTGGCCGTGCACTCGGCGTTCTCCCGGACGCTGTTCCGGCAGAGCGCCGAGATGTACGAGCGGTATCTGGACGAGCAGTCGGCCTGGCCGCAGGAGTGGCGCTCCGCCGCGTTCAGCTCCGAGTTTCTGCCCCGGCTGACCCCCGGGGAACTGGCGCAGCTCAACGACGAGATGCACGCCCTGGCGAAGCGGTGGACCGAGCACGGCCGTGCCGCCGAGGAAGCGGGCGACACCGAAGAGCGCGAGAACGTGGCGCTGCACTTCTACGGCTTCCCCTTCCGCCAGTGAGCGCGCCCGAGGCCGCCGTCCTCGCGCGGCGCCCCGCCACCGAGCGGCCCGCGCACCGGGACCCCAATGTCCTGCGCTGGCTCGCCGCCTACGTCGCTTCCCTCCTCGGCGACACCGTCTACTTCGTCGCCCTGTCCTGGGCCGCGACCCAGAGTGGCGGGCCCTCGCAGGTCGGGCTCGTACTGGCGATCGGGGCCGTGCCGCGCGCCGTGCTGATGCTCGGCGGGGGAGTGGTCGCCGACCGGCTCGGACCCCGCCGGGTCGTGATCGGCAGCGACCTCGTGCGCTGCGTCGTGATCCTCGCCGCCGCCGGGCTGCTGGCGTTCACCGCCCCCGGCCTCTGGGCGCTGGCGGCGATAGCGCTGGTCTTCGGCGCGGTCGACGCCCTGTTCATGCCCGCCGTCGGCGCGCTGCCCCCGCGCATCACCGCCCCCGGCCAACTGGCGCGCGTCCAGGGGATGCGCGGCATGGCGTCCCGTACGGCCCTGATCGCGGGCGCGCCGCTCGGCGGCATGGCCGTCGCGTTCGGCGGTTCGGCGGCGGCCTTCGCCGTGGCCGGGGCGTTCTTCGCCGGGTCGCTCGCCCTGCTGCTGGCCGTACGCGTCGCTCCGCTGCCGACGGACGCGATCGGGGAGGCCGTCACCGGGAAAGCCGCCACCACCCCCTGGCGCGACCTGGCCGACGGGCTGCGCTACATCAGGCGCCACCGGCTGCTCGCTCCGCTGGTCGTCGCCATGGCCGTCGGCGAACTGGGCTTCACCGGACCGATGAACGTCGGCCTCGCGCTGCTCGTCCAGGAAAGGGGCTGGGGCGCGTCCGGCCTGGGCTGGATCATCGCCGGCTTCGGGCTCGGCGCGGGCGGCGCCGCGCTGCTGGTCGCCGTGCGCCGCCGACTGGGCCGGGCCGGGCTGCTGTTCTCCTGCTTCATGGCCGCCGGAGCCGTGGCCGTCGCCGCGCTCGCGTACGTACCGACGCTCGCCGCCGCCGTCGCGGCCGGGGTGGCCGTGGGGCTGACCGCGGGGCTCAGCGGCACCTTGAACAACGCCCTGATCCAGACCGAGGCGGACCCCGCCCACCTGGGCCGGGTCACCTCCGTCGCCATGCTCTTCACCGTCGGTACCGCCCCGCTCGCCTATCCGCTGACAGGCGCGGCCGTCGGGGTCTGGGGCCCCGCCCCGGTCTTCGCGGCCTCCGCCGCCGTCATCGTGACCGGAGCGGCCATCGGCCTCCTCACCCCGCCCCTGCGCCGGGCCGAACTGCCCTCATGAACTGCCGTCGTGAACTGCCGCCCTGAGCCACCGCTCGCGCGCTGACCGCACCGCTCCTGACGTCGCGTCAGAGGCCGAGCTTCGCGTCGTACAGCCGCGTCACGGCCTCCTTGTCGCCGTCGATCTCGACGCGCGCGGCCTCCTGGCGGCCGAAGGCGAAGAGTGTCAGCTCGCCCGGCTCGCCGGTGACGGTGACGACCGGCGTGGAGCGGTTCGCCACCGCCGTACGGCCGTCCGGACGCCGCAGCACCAGGCCGACCGGGGACTTGCGGCCCAGCACCCGCGCCATCCGCTCCAGCCGGGACCACAGCGCGTCCTCGAAGACCGGGTCCAGCTCGCGCGGCGTCCACTCCGTGGCCGCGCGGCGGACGTCCTCCGCGTGCACGTAGAACTCGACCGTGTTGGACGCCTCGTCGACCTGCTTCAGCGAGAACGGCGACATGCGCGGCGGACCCGTGCGGATCATCTGGATCAGCTCCGCGTACGGCTTCGACGCGAACTCGGCCTGCACCCGCTCCAGCCGCGCGGCCAGCGGCTTGATCAGGATGCCGCCCGCCGCGTCCGCGCGCCGCTCGCGCACCACCACATGCGCGGCGAGGTCACGGGCGGTCCACCCCGCGCACAGGGTCGGGGACTCCGGTCCCACCGTGTCCAACAGATCGGCCAGGAGTAGGCGTTCGCGCTTCGCGTGGGTCGACATGGCGCCAGCCTACGACCGGTACGGGCGCGGTGCCACGCCGCCGCGCCCGGCCCGTACGCCCTCCGGCCAGGCGGGCCGGCCGGCTACCCCGACAGCGCCTCGGACAGCTTCTTGCCGCCCGGCTTGTCGCTGAGCGTCAGGGAGCATGAGACCTGGTTCCTGCCCTGCTGGGCGTAGGTCGTCTGGGACGGGAACAGCGCGTAGTAGTAATACGTGCGCCCGTCGGCGCCTATGGACTGCATGCGCTTGACGGCGTCCGCCTTGCACAGCGACAGGGCCTTGGTCTGAAGCTCCTTGTCCGTCGAGAACGTGCCGGTCAGCGTCTCGTTCGTGATGACCTCGCCGTCGTGCGGGCTGTCGCACGAGCGGACCTCTATCTGCTTCACGGCGCTGTCCAGGCCGGGGTGGTCGAAGCACTCGCCGGGCTTCAACCGCACATACCGCACCTGCCCGTCGGCCGGACTGTTTCCCGTACCCGAGCCCGATCCGGGATCCGAGTCCGAGGGCCGGGAGCCGTCCTCCCCGCGCCCCGGCGCGCCCTCCAGCGGCGCGCCCACACCGGGGCCCTCCGCGCCGTCCGAACCTGACGAGCCCGATGACCCCGAGGGCGTGGCCGTGGGGGAGGAGGAAGAGGAGGCGGACGGCCCGCTGCCCGCCGCCTTGTTGCTCTTGCCGCCGTCGCCGCTGGTCAGCACCACGCCCGCCACGGTCAGCCCCGCGACCAGCACCGCCGCCACGACGATCGCCGCGATCTTCCCGCCCTTGCCCCGTGGAGGAGGCGGCGGGGCCGCCGGGAACTGCTGCCCGTACCCCTGCCCGTAAGGCTGCTCCTGCCCGTAACCCGGCGCGGGCGCCTGCCCGTACCCCTGCCCGTACCCCTGAGCCGGCGGCGGTCCGTACCCCTGGCCGGGGCC
>NZ_JBHVHQ010000862.1:0-3638 GCF_042800135.1 Streptomyces sp. NPDC057654
ACGGGACGCGGTCGGAGCGGAGCTCTACGGGCTGTGGTCCCGCAAGTTCACCGGCGCCGAACTGGACCCGCGCGAGGTCTACGCCTGGGGATGGGCCGAATTCGCCCGGATCGAGGCGGAGCTGGCCGAGGTCGCCGACCGGATCGCGCCGGGCGCCGGCCCCGCCGGGGCCGCCGAGGCGCTCGACGCCGACGCCCGGTACGTAGTCGGCGGCCAGGCCGAATTCCGGGACTGGATGCAGGCACTGTCCGACCGCGCCCTGTCCGACCTGCGCGGCAGTCACTTCGACATCCCGGACGAGCTGATGACGCTCGACTGCCGCATCGCCCCGCCGGGCGGCGGACTGGGCGCCTACTACTCCAACCCCGCCGACGACTTCAGCCGGCCGGGCACGATGTGGTGGTCCCTGCCCGCCGACAAGTCCCAGATCCCGACATGGCGCGAGGCCAGCACCGTCTACCACGAGGGCGTGCCGGGCCATCACCTCCAGATCGGCACGGCCGTGGCGACGCCGACGCTCAACCGCTTCCAGCGGCTGCTGTGCTTCATCGACGGACACGGCGAGGGCTGGGCGCTCTACGCCGAGCGCCTGATGCGGGAGTTCGGCCGCCTCGATGACGGATACCTGCTCGGCATGCTCAACAAGAACATCCTCCGCGCGGCCCGGGTGGTCCTCGACATCGGCATGCACCTGGAACTGAAGATTCCGGCCGGCGCCGGATTCCACGAGGGGCAGCGCTGGACCCCGGAGCTGGGCCGGGAATTCCTCCGCACCCGCGTGCTCCTCGACAACGCCCGCGCGATCGACGAGATCGACCGCTACCTCGGCTGGCCGGGCCAGGCCCCCTCGTACAAGCTCGGGGAGCGGCTGTGGTTGTCCATCCGCGACGACCTTAAAGCCGGCCACGGCAGCGCGTTCGACCTCAAGACCTTCCACATGCACGCCCTCCGCAGCGGCCCCGCCGGCCTGGACACGTTGCGGGAACTCCTGGGCAGCGCCAGGCCGGGACGAAGCGCACAATCGGAGGCCCGCTGAAGGGGACCGACCGTTCGGGCTGATCACCCAGGGGATCGGGTTGCGGGCTCTCATCGCCAAGCGCCTCGTCTGACCTACGGTTTCAATGCAGGTATGCGCGCTGTGCGGTGACCAGGGCGCGCCAGCGGTCGCGGGTGGGCTGTTCGCCGTCGAGCCATCGCGGCCTCGGGCGGGACGGCTCGACGGGCAGGGGAGACGAGGGCGGTGGGAAAGTCGCCGACGAGGCGGGCGAGGTGGGCCAGGCCCCGACGCGCATTGCAGGCGAGGCGGCCGTCACCGTCGGCGACGCGCTGCATGCCCGTACGGGAGTCGGTGGTGCGGCCGAGGTCGATGCGTACGGGCAGAAGCCGGGGGTGCGCGGGCCAAGTCGGCCGGCCACACTGGGCGGGCCGGTGCTCGTCGTCGGCTGTCAGGGCGGCTTCGAGCTTGCGGGACAGAGCGCCCTTGCCGATGCTGCCGACCCGGTAGAAGGTGAGCACGTTGCGGCGGGGGGCTTCGAGTTCCTGGACGTCGAAGGCCGCCCCACCGATGTGGTGCAGGTGCTCGGTGAGCGCGTCGGTGACCGCCTGCCACTGGGCCCCGCGGTTGGTGAACGCCTCAACTGCGGCGAGTTCCGCGGTCGTTCGAGGCGAACAGCGCTTTCAGATGCCGCTCTGCCACGACAACCCCCAGGCATCACACGGTCGAACCCTCGGAGACGTCTCAGGACTTCCCCGGGGCGTCGGGGAGCACGCCGGAGAGACGCAACAGTTTGCCCTGCTGGTTGCTGACGTAGATCAGGCCGTTGGCTCGGTCGAGCCCGACGCCGCACACATTGCCGAGACCGTCGGCCACCACGCGCTGGAGGCCCTTGGCCTCGCCGTCGGCCACGCCGACCTCACGCAGTTTGGTGCCGCCCCGGTCGGAGACGTATGCGTTGACCGCGCCGTCCAGCGCGACACGGATGCTGTACCCGAGGTTGGTGGCTATGGGCGGCGGAGTGCCGCCATCGGTGTTCAGATCGACCTCGTACAGGCCGCCCCGGTCGTACTGCCCGACGTACGCCTTGCCCCCGTGGAGCGCTACCCCGGCGGCCCTCGGCACGTCCCAGGTGCGTTGCTGCACCGCCGGGGTGCTGGTCAGATCGAACTCGATCAGCTTTCCGGACTCGACGTCGGCGACGTAGGCCTTCTTTCCCGGCAGGTCCAGCGCGACGCCGTACGCGTACATTCCCTGGGCGACCGGTACCGGCGGGGCGGAATGGTCGGACAGGTTCACCGTGAACAGGCGCTTGCCGCTCCAGTCGGTGACATAGGCCGTGTTGCCCGGTAGGTCCAGCGCCACATCGTTGACCTGTCCCAGGTTCTCCAGGACCCAGTCCTTGCGGCCGTTGGCGAGATCGACCTGGTACAGCTTGCCGCCCCGGTCGGCGACGTACGCTTTCTGGTTCGTCAGGTCCAGTGCCAGGCCATCGGCCGACCCCAAACCGGTGGCGACCTCGACGGGGGGCTTTCTCGGGCGCTCCGGCTCTCCGATGCCGCCCTTGTACAGAGGGTGATCTTTCTTGTCGAAATTGAGCGTTTCGAGTTCGAAGACCTCGTGCACCCCGGCGAGGGTGGATACGACCTCGGCTTCCCCCTTCTGTAGGAACGGCCTGCCCTCGTCGGTCAGGTCGAAGGTCTCCGTGGCCGTGCCGGTCTCGCCGAGCTTCCAGGCGATCACCCTGGAGTATTGCGGCTCCTTCGCCTGCGGGCCGTCCGGACGGGTTTCCTTGACCTCTACCGGCTCGGGGTAATACAGGGCGACCCACCCGCCGAAGGAGACGGGGTACTCGTAGTCGAACCTCCGCACCTGACGTCGCTGCGTGGCCAGGACGTCCACCCGGCTGGCGACGTCCCCGCTCAGCGTGGACGACGTCTTGAACGAAGTGGTCAACGAACCGCTGACAGAAGCAGTGATCCCGAGCATCAGCTGCGCCGACAATTCCCCGGTGCCCGTGGCGGTGCCTGTGACTGTGCTGGTATTTGTCGTCTGCTTTTGGGATTCCGTGTCGACGCCCTGATTGTTGCTGCTGTTCTTGAGGGTGATCTTCTCGGACTGGTTCTTCGCGATGCTCGCCTGTAGCTGCTCTTGCAGCGACGCGCTGACCTTCGCCCCGAAAGTGAGCTGTACCTGCCCTTGGAGTGACCAGCTGATGGTGTTCGAAATCGAGAATTCGACCGTGTGCGACCATTTAGTGGGAACGGGGTCGGTCCGATTGATGTATGTCTGCTTGGAGATCACATCGGGAGGGGGCTGTACGATATCGCCGCGCTCTTCGACAAGGGGGACCCCCACCGTCATATAGGCGCGCCACCCGCGCTCGTGGGCCGCGGCCTCCCCGGGAGGGAATTGGCCGAATCGCTCCTTGTTCAAAGAAAACCCGGTGGGGGAGACGTACCGGTCTGTTCCACTTGCCGACTTCTTCTCGGCCTTCCTCTTCAGTTTGTCCCGGTCCCGCTCCAGGATGGCATCGACCTTGCCCGCGATGCCCAGTTCCTTCAGGTTGCGTTTCGTCAGCGGGTGCCGCATAAACCGCTCGCCAAGATAGGCTGTGCTCACGTTGTTCTTGGTGGCGCCGCCC
>NZ_JBHVHQ010000863.1:0-3636 GCF_042800135.1 Streptomyces sp. NPDC057654
GGGGTCCTGAGGCGCGCCGAAGCCGCCCTTGGGCGGCTCGTTCGGCGGTTGGGGCGGCTGGGACATCAGCGTTCCTCTTTACGCGGGCCCGCGGCACCGATCCGTCTCCCCCGCACTCCCGGTGGCCGGATATCGACTGAATATCCACCGGGAAGGAGCGAATCGGGCGCGAAACCCGCCAGTCGATGACAGACGAGCGGACAATCTTTCTACCACCCGCCCCCGACACCCCACCGCCCGGCAAAGGCCCCCGCCACCACCTGAGACCACCCCGTGACAGGACCGTTGCGCCACTGCCTGCCCGGTTTCCATCGGCTGTTTTGCGACACCGCGGCGACGGCGGCCCGCCAACGCCGTACGGTCCGGACAGAGGTCCGGCCGGACGCCCGTCCGCTATCCGGCGCTCCCTCGGAGCAACGCCCGCTCCAGCTCCGCGCGTTGCTCCGCGACCCACTCCTGATCGGCCCGGATGTGCTCCGTCGCGCCCGTATCGCGGAGCCGGACCATCGCGGGGTCCCCGGCGGCGGCGCCCGCCTCGATGCCGCGTCGGCTGCGGTCCTGCCACCACAGGACCGTTTCCACGAGGTCGCCGCGCGCCCGGCCGGGCAGCCCGTAGCCGTCGGCGATCAGCCGCATCCGCCGGGCCGCGTCGGCGACGTCGGCCGTCCGCGGGCCGAGGCCGAGGTACTGCCAGCAGACGTGGGCGACGTCGTGGATCCGCTCGCCCGGCGCGGCCAGGTCCCAGTCGATGAAGGCGACCGGGCGCAGGGCCCCGCCGACGGGGCGGTAGACCGTATTCCTGGGAGCGAGGTCGTTATGGCACACGACGTCGCGGCCCCCGGCCAGGTCCGTGCCCGCCGTCAGGTCGTGGAGCTCCCGTACGAGTCCGGCGACGCGCGCCAGGCTCTCGTCCGCGGACACGGCGGCGGGCTGCCGGGGCTCCGGCTCCCACGCGACGTGCCCGTCGAGGCGGCCGAGCACCTCGCGGCCCTCGTCGTCCACGCCGAGCCAGCGCGGCGCGCCCGGCCAGCCGCGGGACGCCAGCAGCGTCAGCAGCTCCGCCGTGAACGGCGTGCTCGCCGAGGCGGTGCGGCGCACCGTGTCGCCCACGCGCACCACCCGGCGCACGGCCCCGCCGGGCATCGGCTCCTCGTCCACCGCTCCGCGCCTCCGGGCCGGTTACGCGTCCTCCGCCAGCTCCAGCCAGCGCATTTCCAGGTCGTCGCGTTCCGAGGCCAGTTCGCGGAGTTCGGCGTCGAGCCCCGCGACCTTTTCGAAGTCGGTGGCGTTGTCGGCGATCTGGGTGTGGAGCTTGGTCTCGGAGTCGCTGATGCGGTCGAGGCGGCGCTCGATCTTCTGGAGTTCCTTCTTGGCGGCGCGGGCGTCTCCGGCGGGCTTCTGCTTGGCGGGGGCCGGGGCGACGGCGGGGGCCGCGGCCTCGATGACGCGGCGGCGGCGCTCCAGGTACTCGTCGAGGCCGCGCGGCAGCATGCGCAGCGTGGCGTCGCCGAGGAGGGCGAAGACGCGGTCGGTGGTGCGCTCGACGAAGTACCGGTCGTGGCTGATGACGATCATCGAGCCGGGCCAGCCGTCGAGCAGGTCCTCCAGTTGCGTCAGGGTCTCGATGTCGAGGTCGTTGGTGGGCTCGTCGAGGAAGAGGACGTTGGGCTCGTCCATCAGCAGCCGCAGGATCTGGAGGCGGCGGCGCTCACCGCCGGACAGGTCGCCGACGGGCGTCCACTGCTTCTCCTTCGTGAAGCCGAACTTCTCGCACAGCTGCCCCGCCGTCATCTCCCGGCCCTTGCCGAGGTCGACGCGGTCGCGAACCTGCTGCACGGCCTCCAGCACCCGCTTGGCGGGGTCGAGTTCCGCGACCTCCTGCGAGAGGTAGGCCAGCTTCACGGTCTTGCCGACGACGACCTTGCCGGCCGCGGGCTGCACGTCGCCGTCCGTACGGGCGGCCTGTTCCAGGGCGCGGAGCAGGGACGTCTTGCCCGCGCCGTTGACGCCGACCAGGCCGATCCGGTCGCCGGGACCGAGCTGCCAGGTGAGGTGCTTGATCAGCAGCTTCGGACCGGCCTGTACGGTCACGTCCTCCAGGTCGAAGACGGTCTTGCCGAGCCGGGTGCCGGCGAACTTCATCAGCTCGGCGTTGTCGCGCGGCGGCGGCACGTCGGCGATCAGCTCGTTGGCGGCCTCGATGCGGAACCGCGGCTTGCTGGTGCGGGCCGGGGCGCCGCGGCGCAGCCAGGCCAGCTCCTTGCGCATCAGGTTCTGCCGCTTGACCTCCTCCGTCGCCGCGATCCGCTCGCGCTCGGCGCGGGCGAAGACGTAGTCGGAGTAGCCGCCCTCGTACTCGTAGACGTCGCCGCGCTGCACGTCCCACATGCGGGTGGCGACCTGGTCGAGGAACCAGCGGTCGTGGGTGACGACGACGAGCGCGGAGCGCCGCGTCCGCAGGTGGTCGGCGAGCCAGGAGATGCCCTCGACGTCGAGGTGGTTGGTGGGCTCGTCCAGGACGATCAGGTCCTGTTCGGCGATGAGCAGCTTGGCGAGGGCGATGCGGCGGCGCTCGCCGCCGGACAGCGGGCCGATGACGGTGTCCAGCCCCTGCCCGAAGCCGGGCAGGTCCAGCCCGCCGAACAGGCCGGTCAGCACGTCGCGGATCTTGGCGTCGCCCGCCCACTCGTGGTCGGCGAGGTCGCCGATCACCTCGTGCCGGACGGTGGCCGCCGGGTCGAGCGAGTCGTGCTGGGTCAGCACGCCGAGGCGCAGGTCGCCGGTCTGCGTGACGCGGCCGGTATCGGGGTCCTCCAGTTTGGCGAGGATGCGGATGAGGGTGGTCTTGCCGTCGCCGTTGCGGCCGACCACGCCGATCCGGTCGCCCTCGCTGACGCCGAGGGAGACGCCGTCGAGCAGCGCACGCGTGCCGTACACCTTGCCGACGGCTTCCAGATTGACCAGATTGGCTGCCACTGCCATCTCACTCCCGCTGCTCGAATCGACCGGCCTCCCAGCGTAATCGCCCGAGCGGACGCCCCCGACCGCCCATGGGGAGGCCCCGGTCCGCGAAGGGCGGCCGACGGTCAGCTCCGTCGTGCGCGTCGTGCCGGGCCGCTGACCGCCTCGACCAGGTACCAGCCCACGACGGCGGCGAGGACCGCCACGGGGGCGGAGACGCGTACGGCGACGAGCATCGCGGTGTGGCCCTTCAGGAGGCCGTCGAAGCCGACCATGGACAGGCCCAGGACGCCGAAGAGGCAGAGTGTGACGCCGAGGGCCGCCAGCGGGCCGGACGCGGTGCGGGGTTCGGCGGCGGGGCCGCGAGCGGCGACCGGCGGGCGTTCGAAGCGTCGGAAGGCCGCGACGAGCAGCGCCGTCACGACGGCCGCCGCCGCGATCCGCAGCGGGACCTGCGCCCACCATCCGCCGCTCGCGGGCTCCGGCAGCGGTACGCGCAGGGCGAGCAGCGCCCCGTACACGCCGAGCATCGCGGTGAGGTGCCACAGGAACGCCGTCATCGCGACGCCGTTGGCGGCGACCACGCCGCGCCACGCGCGCGGGCGGGCCAGCAGCCGTCCGGCCGGGCCGCGCAGCAGCTCGACCGCGCCGACGAGCCACAGCCCGTGGCAGAGC
>NZ_JBHVHQ010000864.1:0-3634 GCF_042800135.1 Streptomyces sp. NPDC057654
CCCTTCGCCACTGCACCGTCGGGACGACAGGATTTGAACCTGCGACCCCTTGACCCCCAGTCAAGTGCGCTACCAAGCTGCGCCACGTCCCGGTGCCCGCCGCTTCCGGGATTCTTCCCGGTCGGGGCGTGCAAGAAGAAAATACCCTGTTCCGGCCGGTGAGCCGAATCGGGGGGTGTCCGGCGGCGCCGGAGGGGGCCCGTAGCGGGTCGGCGGCGGGTCAGTAGCGGGTGATGGCCGTCGGTCCGGAGCGGGTGCCGATGGCGATGTGGGGGCGCGCGGCGGGGCGGAGCCAGGTGAGGACCGCGGACATGGCGGACGCGGGGACGGAGACGCATCCGGCGGTCGCGCCGCGGCCGTTGACGTGGAGGAAGATGCCCGCGCCGCGGCCGTGGACGGGGCGGGCGTAGTTGAAGGCGACGACCAGGGCCCGGCTGTACTGGACGGGATAGTCGGCCAGGTGCTCGGACTCCTTCGCCGCGCAGTCGGACGGCAGGCCCTCGACCCAGCGGTTGTAGGAGCGGGAGGCGTTGTCCTCGCACCACCAGGAGTCGGGGGTGACCCTCCGGTACGGGCTGCGCGTACCCGCCGGGGCGGCGTCGTTGCCGAAGGCGTAGGGAAGCGCGTACAGGCCGGTGGGCGTGGTGTCCGTGCCCTGCACGCGGGTACGGCCCTCGGTCAGGCCCTTCGCGCCGAACCGGGCCGGGGTGGTCCCCGCCGCGCGCCAGGCGCCCCGGCGCTTCTCCCACCAGGTGAGGGTGCCGGTGGTCGAGTCCGTACGGGCCGCCTCCGCGGTGATCAGCTGCGTGCCGCCGCCGGTGTCGGCCATGCGGGACGGGAGCGCGGAGGCGGCGGGAGTGGTGAGGCCGAGAGTGCCGCTCAGGGCTGCCGCCGTGGCGAGGATCGCGGCCGCCCGGCCGAGGCGGCCCCTCATGCGGCCGGTGGGAGCGGTGGCAATGGCAGGGGCAGGCCCGGCAGGCCGTCGATGCTGGACGCGATGTGCTCCTTCTTGTGGAAGTACGCGTCCAGGGAAGCGTCCGTCTCGCGCGTGAACCGCTTCTCGTGCAGGTCCCGCTCCGCGTCGAACGACATGAACGGCACGGCATAGCCGCACGTGTCCCGGACCAGCTCGGCGGTGACGACGATGACGGCGCGCGGGCCGTGCTGCGCCGGGGCGCGGTCGGGGAAGTGCGCCAGCAGCCCCTGCCAGCGCGGGTCGTCGCGGAACACGGGCTCGCCGCGGCCGTGCACGCGCACGATGTTCGGCGGGCCGTCGAAGGCGCACCACATGAGGGTGATGCGGCCGTTCTCGCGGAGGTGGGCGATGGTCTCGGCGTTGCTGCCCGCGTAGTCGAGGTACGCCACGGTGTGCTCGTCGAGCACGGCGAACGAGTCGCGCAGGCCCTTGGGGGAGAGATTCACCGTGCCGTCTCCGTCGAGCGGAGCGGTGGCGGTGAAGAAGATGTGCTGCGCCTCGATGAACGTGCGCAGCCGGCCGTCTATTTTCTCGTACACCTTTCCCATGGCTCGCATTATGGGGCGAGGGGGGCGTCCACGGCAGGAGGCAGACGATGGCGCGTGACACGGACGAGGTGCGGGTGCGGCGGGTGTACGAGGCCCCCGACGCGGCGGACGGCACACGGGTGCTGGTCGACCGGCTGTGGCCGCGCGGCCTGTCGAAGGCGGCGGCGGAGCTGGACGAGTGGGACAAGGACGTCGCGCCGTCGGACGGGCTGCGGCGCTGGTACGGGCACGACCCGGCGAAGTTCGACGAGTTCGCGGAGCGCTACCGGGCCGAACTGGCGGGGGAGGACGGGGAGCGGGCGGTGCGGGAGCTGTGCGAACGGGTGGGGTCCGGGCGCCTTACGTTGCTCACCGCGACCAAGGACGTTGAGCACGGGCATGTGGTGGTGCTGGCCGATGTGGTGCGAGGGGTTCGGCGGGGGCGGTCCTGACGTGTCGGTCGCCCGTGGGCCTGCCGTCGATCGCGTTGACGAATCATGCATTGCGCTGCATACTTATGCCGCATCGTGTACGTGTAGATTCCCCCACCCCGCCCCTTCCCGAAAGTCCTCAAACGCCGGACGGGCTTGAAAGACGGTTCTCCCGGGCGCTCATGGGCCGGGGCCGGGTTCGACTCATCTCTTACGAGGAGCAGAGCAAGTGAGCAACGGCAACAGCGGTGACGTCCGGCTCTGGGGCGGGCGGTTCGCCGACGGGCCGGCCGAGGCCCTGGCCAAGCTGTCCGCGTCCGTCCACTTCGACTGGCGGCTGGCCCCGTACGACATCGCGGGCTCCCGCGCCCACGCCCGCGTCCTGAACAAGGCCGGGCTGCTCACCGCCGACGAGCTCACGCGCATGCTCGCGGGCCTCGACCAGCTGGAGTCGGACGTCGCGGACGGCTCGTTCACCGGCACCATCGCCGACGAGGACGTGCACACCGCCCTGGAACGGGGGCTGCTGGAGCGCCTCGGCGTCGACCTCGGCGGCAAGCTGCGGGCCGGCCGCTCGCGCAACGACCAGGTGGCGACGCTCTTCAAGATGTACCTGCGCGACCACGCGCGGATCGTCGGCGGCCTGATCACCGACCTCCAGGAGGCGCTGACCGGCCTCGCCGAGGCGCACCCGGACGTCGCCATGCCGGGCCGTACGCACCTCCAGCACGCCCAGCCGGTGCTCTTCGCCCACCACGTCCTGGCCCACGTCCAGTCGCTCTCCCGCGACGCGGAGCGGCTGCGGCAGTGGGACGAGCGGACGGCGGTCTCGCCGTACGGGTCGGGCGCGCTCGCCGGGTCGTCCCTCGGGCTCGACCCGGAGGCGGTCGCGGCGGACCTCGGGTTCGAGCACGGCAGCGCCGCCAACTCCATCGACGGCACGGCGGCGCGGGACTTCGCCGCCGAGTTCGCCTTCATCACGGCGATGATCGGCGTCAACCTCTCGCGCATCGCGGAGGAGGTCATTATCTGGAACACGAAGGAGTTCTCCTTCGTGACGCTGCACGACGCGTTCTCGACCGGTTCGTCGATCATGCCGCAGAAGAAGAACCCGGACATCGCGGAGCTGGCGCGCGGCAAGTCCGGTCGGCTGATCGGCAACCTCACGGGCCTGATGGCGACGTTGAAGGCGCTCCCGCTCGCGTACAACCGCGACCTCCAGGAGGACAAGGAACCGGTCTTCGACTCCTGCGACCAACTGGAGGTGCTGCTGCCCGCGTTCACCGGCATGATGGCGACGCTCACCGTCCACCGCGAGCGCATGGCGGAGCTGGCCCCGGCCGGCTTCTCGCTCGCCACCGACATCGCTGAGTGGCTGGTCAAGCAGGGTGTGCCGTTCCGGGTCGCGCACGAGGTCGCGGGGGAGTGCGTCAAGGAGTGCGAGGCGCACGGCATCGAGCTCGACCAGCTCACGGACGAGCAGTTCGCGAAGATCTCGCCGCATCTGACGCCGGAGGTGCGCACGGTCCTCGATGTGCCCGGCGCGCTCGCCTCCCGGAACGGGCGCGGCGGCACCGCGCCGTCGGCGGTGGCCGCGCAGCTCGCGGAGGTCAAGGCCGATCTCGCCGTGCAGCGGGCCTGGGCGGACGCCAAGGGCTGAGGGCGCCGGAGCGCCTGAGCGGCGGGGACCGGATGATCGG
>NZ_JBHVHQ010000865.1:0-3626 GCF_042800135.1 Streptomyces sp. NPDC057654
ACGCCCCCGCCCTCCTCCGCGAGCTTCGCCGCGTCCTGCGGCTTGCCCAGCGGGCCGGCGGCCGTCTGCGTCCCGGAACCATGCCGGGCGGCGTCGGGCGTCGCGGTCTCCGTCGCAGTCTCTTTCGCGCTGCCGTGACCGGAGTTCGCCGTGCCGTCCTCGTCCCGTGCCCGGTCCTCGTGGCTCCGCCCGTCGTGATCCGTCGCGTTCCGGTCCTCCGCGCCCTTGCCGTGCTCGGGGGTCCGCGGGCCGGGCGGCTCCTTGCCCAGCGCGGCCTGCGGGGTCTTCGTGCTCTGACCGGTGTGGGCGCCCTCCTGCCCGGCGTGCTTGCCCGCGTTGCCCGACGCGCCCGGCTCGGTCCCCGGCCCGGCGGTCTGGTGGGTGGAGTGCGGCTCGGCGCCCTCGTGCGTGGGCCCGCTGTTGCGCTGCGGCTGCGCGGGGGAGTTGTGCGGGGCGCCGGTCTCGGGCGCGTGGGTCTGCCCGGCCCGGCCGGCCGGCGGACGGCCTCCAGTGGGCGGGTGGCCGGCGCCGGGGCCGGTCTCCTCGACCGGGGAGGGGGAGCGGGTGCCGGGCGCCGTGTTCTCGGGGTGCGCGACGCTCGTCTTCGGGCTGCCGGGGCCCTCCGTCACCGGGGGTTTCGCGGTTCCCGCCGGGCCGTGGGGGCCGCTGGTCACGGGGGTCGCCCCGTCGGGACCGGCCGTCACGGTCCGGCCGTCGGGGCCGTCGAACTTCGTCCCCTTGGCCGGCGTCGGCTGGACGTGGGCAGGACCCTGTACCTTGCCGCCCGCGCCGGTCCCCGTACCGCCGCCCGGCTTGGACATCACGTTGTTCGGGCGTATCCCCGAGCCGTCGACGGCGGCGCCGCCGGGGGCCGAGGTGTGCGGGTTCGCCGCTATGCCCTCCGGGTTCTTCACGGTCCCGCCGAACTTGCCCGCGCCCGCCCCCACCGACCCCGGTCCGCTGATGCCGCCGCTGTTGACCACCGGCGGCGTGAAGTCGTTGCCGATCGACGACGCGGTGCCCGAGTGCGGCGCGTCGCCCGACAGCCCCGGGTGCGTGATGTCGGGGTTGATGTGGGGGGAGGACGCGGCCGGGCCGTGCGTCATGTCCTTGAGCCAGTCGCGCCCCTTGCCGAGCCCCTTGGCCATCGGCCCGAGGAGGGCCCCGCCGCCGCCCATGCCGATGGAGATCGCCTCGCCCTTCCACCACTCGGAGCTGCCGAAGTCGGGCATCGGGGTGTTGGTGACCGCGGAGGCGAGGGCCGCGGCGGCCATGTCGAGGCCGAGCGAGGCGGCGGCGTTCACCGCGACGTCCACGGCCACGGCGCCGGCGAAGGCCACCGCGGTGATGGCGCCCTCCGTGAGGACGCCCGCCAGGGCCTCCAGGACCCCGGTGAGAGCCCCGAGGATCGCGTCGAACGGCAGCATGATCGGGAGCGCGAAGATGGCCAGCATGGGCAGCACGGTTTCGATCAGAGCCTTGATCGACTCCATGTCGGCCGCGTGCTTCTCCTGCGCCTGGATGTTCTTGACGTAGTCGCCGAACGCGTTGATGTGGTTGCCGATGTTGCGCGCGTCGTCGACGGCCTTCTGCAGGTGCGCGTCGTGCACCTGGTTCCAGGTGGTCTGGACGGCGGTGTTCCCCTCACCCGTCCACTGCATGCCGTGGACAGCCGCGTCCATGACCGACATCCGCTCCCACAGCATGTCGCTGAAGTCGATCCAGGCGTTCCCGAGCCGGTAGATGCTGTCGGTGACCGAATCGTCGGCGTAGTAATTGGACATGGCGGCGGGTCACCTTTGTGCTGGGCCTGAGCGGGAGGGGCGGCGCGGGGGAGCGGCGTGGTGTGAGCGGCGGGTCAGCCGTAGGTCTCGCTGATGGCGGTCTCCTTGGGGTCGGTGATGCTGCTCTGCCCGCCGCCGCCTTCGCCGTTCATCTGTGCGGCGAAGTCGTTGAACTCCTTGACGACCGCGTCCTCCGCGGCCAGGTAGTTCGTCCCCGCGAGCTGTAGCGCGGAGGCGACCCGGGCGAGCACGCTGTTGCGGACGCTGTCCTCGTTCTTGGAGTTGCCGAACATGTGGGAGATGCAGGCGTTGAGCCGGTTGAAGAACTCCTCGGCCTCCTGCTGGGTCTTCCCGGCCCACCCCAGCTTGAGCTGTTCCAGCGTCGTGAAGATCATGGAGACGTCGGACGAGAGCATGGCGACGTACCCTTCGGGGCTGGCCTTGGACCCGCCGACCTCCTCGCCGAGCTTCCTGAGCAGTTCGCCGTCGACGTCGATCGTGGCGTTGCCGACCGGTGGCTGACCGGCCCCGTAGGTGCCCATGAACTGCGGGGTGCTCATCGTCGCTCCTGGTGTCGTGCGAGGAGCCGGCCCGTGCCGGCCCGGGGCGGTGCGGACACGCCCTCGTGCCGCGTCCGGCTAGTGCTTCTTCTCGAAGTTGTGGGTGTTGGTGTGCTCGGTCTCCTGGTACTGGGTGTACGCGGAGTCCATCCGCCGCTTCATCTCGTGGAGCAGGTCGACGAGTTGCTGCGCGTTCTGCGTGAATTCCCGCTGGAGCGCGGAGAACGTAGCGGCGGCCGGGCTGTGCCAGTGGGTCTCGGCGATGTTGAACGTCATGTTCACCAACATGACCGCGTTCTCGATGCTGGCCGTACGGCCCTGGACGACCTGGATGGCGTCTTCGAGCTGCTCCAGGTCGACTTTGAACTCGGCGGGAGTGAGGGTTTTGGGGGCCACCCCGCGATCCTAGGCCGCGAAGATCACCCGCGGCACTCCCCCATTCCGTCCCCGGCGGCGTCTCAGAACGGGGACCTGGCCCGTGACGCCCGGATTCGATGGGATGGGATCGACCGAACCATACCTGACGTAATCGCGCGGAAGGCAGCCGTGGCAGACGCAACCGAACACCCCAGGGACTCGCGGCACGGCCCGCCGAGGAACTACGACGAGGACGCCCCGCACGACAACGGCGACAAGGACGAGGGATCGAAGCCGCCGCCGGACATCAACAGCGTCCCCAACCTCGCGATGATCTGGGGCGACGCCCCCGCCATCACCGGCCATGTCGAGGGCGCGGGCGCGGGCGGCGACAAGGAGAGCCCGCCGGTCCCCGCCCACCCGGCGTTCCACGTCGACATCGGCAGCATCCACGCGGCCATGCAGACGATGCTGGACGCCTCACGGGTAGCCGTCGACGGCTACAACCAACTGGAGCAGACGGTCGCCCAGGCGATATTCGTCGACCACTCCACGTTCGGACAGGAAGCGACCTACACGGACACCAACCCGAAGTTCGAGCCGGGCGGAGGGGCGGCCAAGCAGCGCGAGTACGGCGTGGGCACGCACTACGCCGACCATTCCGACCACCCCGAGATCCAGCCGGACGAAGAGGTGCGCAAGGCGGGCGTGGCATACGCCCAGGCGATGAACCCCGCGATGACCCAGGTCCTCAAGGAGTGCGCCGACGCGATCGAGCTGGCCGGTCGGTTCATCGTCCGCCTCGACCGCGCGGGCACCTATTACGCGCACGCCGAGGAGAACGCGGTCTTCCCCGAGCCGACCGGCAAGCCCGTGGTGACCTGACCGGGAACTGACGGGCCGTCACGGCTCCCGAAGTCGAAGC
>NZ_JBHVHQ010000866.1:0-3624 GCF_042800135.1 Streptomyces sp. NPDC057654
TTCCTCGAGCGTCAGTCCCTTTCTGAGCCTGATCAGGGTCCGCGACAGCAGTCGCGACACATGCATCTGCGAGATGCCGAGTTCCTCGCCGATCTCCGACTGGGTCATGCCCGCGACGAACCGCAGCGAGAGGATCTTCCGGTCCCGCGGGGGCAGTTCGGCGATGAGGGGCTTGAGCGACTCGACGTACTCGATGCCTTCGAGGCCGTGGTCCTCGTAGCCGATGCGGTCCGCGAGGGCGCCCTCGGTGTCGTCCTCCTCCGGCTGCGCGTCCAGCGAGCTCGCGGTGTACGCGTTGCTCGCGGACATGCCCTCGACGACCTCTTCGTTGGTGAGGGAGAGGCGCTCGGCCAGCTCGCCCACCGTGGGCGCGCGGTCCAGCTTCTGGGCCAGCTCGTCGCCGGCCTTGGCCAGGTCGAGCCGGAGCTCCTGAAGCCGCCTCGGCACCCGCACCGACCAGCTGGTGTCGCGGAAGAAGCGCTTGATCTCGCCGACGATCGTCGGCATCGCGAAGGTGGGGAACTCGACGCCGCGGCTGAGCTCGAACCGGTCGATGGCCTTGATCAGGCCGATGGTGCCGACCTGGACGATGTCCTCCATCGGCTCGCTGCGGGAGCGGAACCGGGAGGCGGCGAACTTCACGAGTGCGAGGTTCAGCTCGACCAGGGTGTTGCGGACGTACGCGTGCTCGTGGGTGCCCTCCTCCAGCGACTCCAGGCGTTCGAAGAGCGTCTTGGACAGGGCCCGCGCGTCCACCGGTCCGACCTTGTCGTACGGCGGGATCTCGGGGAGCTCGTCGAGCGGTATGTCGCCGAGGGCGTCGGTCGTGTCCGCGGCGTCTGCGGCGTCGGCGATACGCGCGTCCTCGGCGGC
Source organism: Streptomyces sp. NPDC057654 (assembly GCF_042800135.1). Lineage (NCBI taxonomy): Bacteria > Bacillati > Actinomycetota > Actinomycetes > Kitasatosporales > Streptomycetaceae > Streptomyces > Streptomyces sp. NPDC057654. The sequence continues at coordinate 874 of NZ_JBHVHQ010000866.1, forward strand.
CGGGGCGGCCTGCTCGGGGCGGTGCTCGGGCGGGGGTGTCGACGAGGCGGTCTCCCGAGGAGTATCGGTGCGCAGTTCGTCGAGCCGGGGTGACATGGTGTCCTCCATCATTCTCGGCATATGGCTGCCGAAGCCATGACCAGTTGCTGCGGTGTGCGGCGCCTCCAAAGCCGGCCGTGTTTGTCGTTCTTACTAGCCCTACCGGTCTTTACCTACCCATGGCAAGTGCGAGTTGTCCGTATTCGCCCTGGAATGACGGATCTTTGGCTACCGGACGAGGTTTTGAGGGCGTAGGCTTCCCCAAGCGCCAGGCAAGCAACCGAGAAGGGGTGCGCATGGACCGCGGGATGGTCGGCAGTGCAAGCAGGGGCCGGCTGCATGTCGGGGTCCGTCGGCATGGGGCGAGCGCGGTTCTGACTCCGGTGGGTGAGCTGGATCACCACACCGCGGAGCTGCTGCGCGAACCGCTGGAGAGCTGCGTGGACGAGGGGTGCTCGCGCCTCGTGGTCGACTGCTCGCAGCTGGAGTTCTGCGACTCCACCGGACTCAATGTGCTCCTCGGGGCCCGGCTCAAGGCCGAGGCCGCGGGCGGCGGGGTCCATCTGGCCGGAATGCTGCCCGTGGTCGCCAGGGTCTTCGAGATCACCGGCGCCGAGGCGGTCTTCACCGTCCATGACACGCTCGAAGCCGCGCTCGCGGACTGAGCGTCGCCTCTCCTGCCACTGTGGGCAACCTGGGCGTTACCCGTGTCACACGACCCGTATCGAAGAAGTGGGTGTTCTCACCGGACGGACGGGCAGGAGAGACCTGAATCCAATGAATGTTCCAGGTTTCCGTCAGTCCTGTTATCGGTGAATCGGTGAGGTGAAGCGCTGATGAGCACCACCCGGCCGTCCCCGCCGGGCGACCGCGGTCCGGAGCCGGGCGGCGCCGCTCCGGCCGCGGCCCCGTCCCCGGCCGGGCAGGTCCGCCGACTCCACCTCATAGGAGCCAGCGGGGCGGTACCGCGCGCCCGCGACTTCACGCGTGAGGCGCTGCACGACTGGGGCTGGCTGCCCGCCGCCTCCGCCGATCAGCGGGCCGCCGCCGAGGACGTCCTGCTGGTCGTCTCCGAGCTGGTCACCAACGCGTGTCTGCACGCCGAGGGCCCCGAGGAGCTCAGGGTGGCCTGTAGCGGGAAGGTGCTGCGCCTGGAGGTCGTCGACCTCGGCTCCGGCACGCCCGCGCCGCGCACCCCGCACCGGGCCGGGCGGCCCGGCGGCCACGGCATGTTCATCGTCCAGCGCCTCTGCCTCGACTGGGGCGTCGTGCGGAACGCGGACAGCGCCGGAAAAACGGTCTGGGCGGAGCTCGCTGCTCCGTCCTGATCGCTGTTACGGGCCCGATTCGCGCCACGGCGCCGGTCCTCCCTCTTCACGGGCCTTCCGGGCGGCTTTCCCCGTCCCTCCCAGGCGACCACCGCGTCGCCTCTCCCGCACACCCTTTCCCACGCGTCCGCGCACCCGCCGCGATCCGGCGTGTTCTTTGTCTTCCCTCTCCATGGTCCCCGGCGTACTGTCGGCGCCCGATCTGATGTGCCGTCAGTAACATTTCGCGGCGGCGCACGACGGGCGTTTGAGGAGTATTTGACGAGAGGGGAACCCGACGTGTCCCACACGAAACGCCACACGGTCGGCCGGGGCGGCGCGCTCGCGGTCGCGGCGGCGCTGGCCGGCGGGACAGTCCTGCTGGCCGCCCCCGCGGCGCACGCCGACACGGTCGACGTCGACTACCAGTGCAAGACACCGATCGGAAACAAGGGCGCGGTCTCGCCGATCGACATCAAGAGCGTGGCGAGCGGCGGCTCGTACAAGCTCACGATGTCCTTCCAGAAAGGCGTCTCCTCCAGCCCCATCGAACTCGGCAAGGGCGCGATGAAGCCAAGTGCGCTCATCAAGCTCGGCGGCGCGGAGACCGGCACCGTGGCGGTCACGGGCCCGCCCAACGACGCGGCGATACCGGCCAACACCGCCATCAAGATCAGTGACCTGTCGGGCACGTACACGCCCAAGAAGAGCGGCAAGGTCACCTTCACCGCCTCCACCCTCACCATCAAGGCGATGGGCACGACCACCACCTGCACGCCGAACAACAACCCCAAGCCGTCGCTCAGCCTCGACGTCAAGGGCTCGGGCGGCTCCTCGGGCGGTACGGGCTCCTCCGGCGGGTCGAGCTCCTCGGGCGGGTCGGGCAGTACGGGCGGCAGCACCGGCGGGTCGGGCGGTACGGGCTCCAGCGGCTCGGGCGGCTCCAGTTCGACCGGCGGCGGTCAGCTCCCGCAGACCGGCCCCTCCGACAACGCGGTCGCCTTCGGCACGCTCGGCGGCACCGTGCTGCTCGCCGGAGTGGCGGGCACGCTGTGGCTCACGCGCCGTCATAAGGCCGTCCGCTAGCGGCCGTTCGTTCGCCAGAAACCGTCCGTCGACAGGGCGAGACGGAGAGCAGAGCACCGGAACACCCCGGACACCCCCACCACCGGGCCACCGGCATCTTTCGCACATCGGTCACCCACACCCTCCGATACCTCCGGCACCGGGGCGCGGCCCCGGCGGAACCCCCATCGCGGGGGAGGACGGTGCGGGAAGAGAGGCGGCCCGGCCGCCTCGGCGCAGACGTCCCGCTCCGCGCGCCATCGCGTACGAGCCGCAGGGAGCCCGCACATGCCGTCCCGTACTCGCAGCGCCGTCGTCGCGGCCGTCACCGCCGCGGCGC